>JBDTIP010000017.1:0-6668 GCA_039936295.1 Gemmatimonadaceae bacterium | reverse complement strand
GGCGACGTCGCTCGTCGGCGCAACCCCGATCCTGAACGCGGAAACGGGGCTGCCCGTCACAGACGCGTCGCTGGTGCACGCCGTTGCGTACACCGTGTTTGCGCCATTCTGCTCGCTGATGGACGCACTGACACTGCTGTCGCTATCACAGCATGCGGCGCTGCTCATCACCGTGGCTCTGTGTGTGGTTGTCTGGCGGATCGTGCGATCTCGCTCACATGCGACGACCTTCCTGCACGAGACGGGCATCGCCGTGCTCACGCTCCTCTGCGTCGTTGTCGTGTACGCAGCCGGAGCAGTGCTGCCGCGGCCGATGGCAGCTATCCAGATGCACGACGCAAGCGACGTCGTGATCGATTTCCATAGCCACACCAACGCATCATCGGACGCCAACAAACGATTCACGCCGCAACGCAACCGCGCGTGGCACGCCGCGGCCGGCTTCGACGTGGCTTACATCTCCGATCACAAGAGCCTCGCCGGCGCGAACGCGGCTGCTGTGCACAATCCCGCCCAAGCTGGAGATGGTACGGTTCTGCTGCCTGCGCTCGAGGCGCGTGACCAGTATGAGCACATCGTAGCGATCGGCATCGACTCCAGCTTTTACGTTGACCCGTCGGGCAACTGGCACGACCCGGCACATGACACAACCACGATGATCACTGGATCCGGCCCTCTGTTGATCCTCACGATTCCGGGCAACCTCACCAAGATTCCGGACAATGAGCGGCACGGTTTCGCGAGGCTGTACGCGGTTGAGTTGAGCGATGCGGCGCCGAAGGGGGTGGGCGCTATTCAGCGAGAGAGCGCCACGATCCTCAAATTCGCGGACACGCTGAATCTCGCTGTAGTTGCGGGGTCGGACAACCACGGCTGGGGCAGCACCGCGAGCGGATGGAGTGTGATGCGAATCCCCGACTGGCAGTCAATGAATCCTGCACAGCTGGACTCGGCGATACAGCGCGGAATCAGAATCGAGCGACGCCACGCCGTGCGCGTTTACGATCGGGACACACCCGATGCGGGCTCCTCGAGAGCCGTGTTGGTATTCACCGCACCGCTTGTGATCTTGCGCACGCTCGTGGATCTGGATTGGCCCGAGCGTATTTCCTGGATGGGCTGGATCGTGCTGATTGCCTCTATCGCCACGATGCTCAACTCGCGCGCCGCGCGGGACACAATACCACCAGCCGCACGCAACAAACCCGCGAAAGCCTGAACGGGATCGGACGGCGACAAGCGATCCAGCTCACCGAGCGAGGTGAGAATCTCGCGACGCATCTTCAACGCAATCGGCGCGACCACAAGTAACGCATTGAAACGCGCGTCATAGCGGGCACCCAGTCCTTCAATGAGCGCCGCGGTGCGCGCGAAATAGACCATGTCCGGCGGAAGCATTACCGGAAAATCGTACAACGTTTCGAGAACCTGATCTGCGAGCAGCTCGCGCTCGACAAACTCAATGCGTTCCTGCGCGGTGGTGCGCTCGAAAGCGATGCCGAGCAATGTCTCGACCATGCGAATCACGACATGACGGTCGACGCCGACCTGCACGATGCCGAGCCCGTAGAAGCCATCGACCACTGCAGAGGCATCTTTTTTGATCGCCGCGAAGACCGTTCGCACGAGAGCGAGCCGCGTGGACTGCGGAACATCCACGACGAGTCCGAAGTCAAGCAGCACGACGCGACCATCGTCACCCCAGAGGAGATTGCCGGGATGCGGATCTGCGTGAAAGAAACCATCAACGAGCATCATCTGCACGTAGAGTTCCATGACCGTGCGGATCAGGTACTCGGTGCTCACAGCACCGCTCTCGATCAGCGGTGCGAGTGCATCAATGCGCGTACCGGCCATGTACTCAAGCACGATAACGCGTTGCCGTGTCATCTCGCTGAACACGATCGGCACCGCGACCTTCGGATTGAAAGCGAAGTTGGTACGCATCCGCTCCGCGTATTCCCCCTCCTTGCGAAAGTCCATCTCGTCACCGATGCGCCGCGCGAACTCGCCAAGTATCGGCCGCAGTCCGCGAACGTGCGGATTGGGAAAGAAACGTTCTGCCCAGCGAAGGATGAAAGCCGAAGCGCGCACGTCGGCAGCAACGGTGCCCTCAATGTTGGGACGCAGGACTTTCACTACCACGTCGACATCCAGGTAGCGCGCCCGGTGCACCTGCCCGAGTGATGCGGAAGCAAGCGGGATGCGCGACCAGTCGGCGAAGAGCTCGTTCGCGGGGCGACCGTATGCCTGGAAGATCACCTGCTCGATCTGCGCCACGGGCACGGGTGGAACTCTGTCGGTGAGCGTGCTTACGGCGCTGAGATACGGTTCTGGCAGGAGGTCGGCGCGGCCCGCAAAAACTTGTGCAATCTTAACAAAGCTCGGTCCGAGCGCGGCGATCGTGGCAACGAGGCGCTCGGCGCGCCGTGCGTGGAACGACGCCGATCGCCTGGCGGGACGTCCGATCACGATCCAGCGCCGTACGTCGCGACGGAAAGAGACGATGAAAGGAAGCACGCGCGAAAGCACGTACAGCGTGCGCATAACAGTCGGGAAAAGTGGGAGCGCTGGTGTCGCGCCAAACTGGGCCGAGGCGCGAGACTGCCCTGAAAACAGGCTACAGTAGCAGCTTCTGTAGCTTACTCACCTTCACGTCCCCGTGGGGAGCTAGGGGGCGCCAGAACTTATAGACGTATTTGTGCCACCCGACAAGGCCGCCTGCCGCCGCAACCGGAACGAGGCGCCGCGCCGGAATGGCGAGCATTCGGCGGCGCCACCGGAACCTGCTTGACGCCCCGTCTCCCGGCCGGTACTGCGCCCAGCCGACCGAACCGCTGAAACCAGCTGGTCCGAAGTCGTCGCTATCGAGAATTTCCTCAATGAACGTGCGAAGCGACCCCTCGAACGTACCCAGAACGTCGTGCATGGCGACAATTGCACCATCCGCCAGGAATGGACGAAACAGCTCGATGTCGCGATGAGCGCCATCGTAAGTGTGGTCGCCGTCGATCCACAGGAAGCGAATCGGCGCGCGCCAGTTCCGAGCAACGTCATGCGAGAATTCACGACGGATGTCCACCGTGCTCACCACATCTGCGGCGGTCACATTCCGCACAAAGTCGTCGTACGAAGTGGTCGCACCGGCAAGATCCGGGTCGGTGGAAGCCGGCGACGTATGGGGATCGATGGCAGTTACGCGGCCCAGCCCAAGCTCGGCGGCCACGTGTGCGAGTCCAACAGTAGACCGCCCCTTGAAGCTGCCGATCTCGACGTTCGCGCCTGCAGCGGGGCAAACGGCAATTAGCGACATGATGCAGCGCGCTTCACGCTCCGACAAATAGCCCGGTGTCTGGCGGACGAGCTGCCAGCCGGAATCGATCGCGTTCTGAACCGCAAATTGAGCAGGCAAAGGTGTGCGAGTTTAGTAATTGTTAACGGTCACGGGCGGCGCCGGCCGGGCGGGACCCGGTATATTCCGACAATATGCAGCAACTGGCGCAACATGGGCGAAATGCCCGCTACTCTGACAGCGTTGGCGGCGCGGATTGATGGCCCACTCGCATTCGCACTCGCATTCGCACTCGCACGCTGGCGATGACCACGATCACGGACACGGACACGATCACTCGCACGGAGTCGTAGATCCGTCGATTGCGACATCGGAGCGTGGGCTCTGGGCGGTGAAGTGGTCTGGGATACTGCTCCTGATCATCAGTTTCGTCGAGCTGGCGGTGGTTGCGATGTCGCGCAGCACCGCACTACTCGCCGACATGATTCACAACTTCGGCGATTTTGCGACAGTCATCCCGCTGTGGATCGCTTTCGCGTTGATGAAGCGCAAGCCCGGCCGCGAATTTTCGTTCGGCTACGGCCGCGTTGAAGATCTTGCCGGTGTGCTGATCGTCGCAGTGTTGTTCACCAACGCACTGATAGCGGGTTACGAGGCTATCTCGCGTATGTTCCATCCACAGACGATTACCCATCTGGGCGTCGTCGCGATTGCGTCGCTGGTAAGTTTTGCCGGCAACGAAACCGTCGCAATCCTGAGGATCAAGGTGGGACGCGAGATCGGCAGCGCTGCGCTCATTGCTGACGGCCACCACGCTCGCATGGATGGCTGGACCGCACTGACCGTTCTTGCTGGCGCACTCGGCGTCTACTACGGCTTCCCGCTCGCCGATCCAATCGCCGGCTTCGTCATCACGGTGGCGATCTTTGGGATTGTCTGGACCAGCGCGAAAACGATCTTCACGCGCATACTGGATGGTGTCGAACCCGAAACACTGGATCAGCTACGCGCCACCGCGATGGAGGTGAACGGAGTTCAGGATATCACGGACCTCCGCGCACGATGGATGGGGCATCATCTCTACGCCGAGGCGAGCATCGTGGTTGCATCCGAGTTGAGCGTCGGCGAAGCGCACGTCATCGCTTCAGCCGTGGAGCATCAGCTCGTGCGGCACGTGCCGCACGTCAGCGACGCGGTGATACACGTTTGCCCCGCTGATAATGCCGGTGCGGAATTTCACGCCGTAGATCCGGAATGCGGCGACTGCGATGACAATGCGCCCGAATCGCCGACAGATTCCGCGGTGGCGCCAGCAACGACCGGCCGACTCTAGAAGACCAACGCTCCGCCCCGGAACGCAGCCCAGGGGTCCAGCTTCAGCGAATCCGGTTCTGTTCCTTCGACGAAGTATTCGGTGTAGCGTTGCGCTGGTGGCGTGAGCGCAGTTGCGAGCCTGTCGGTTGCACGATCGAAGTCCGCACTTATGACGCCGATCGGAGGGTTCCAGTCAGTTGCGCGGACGCCGCGCTCACTCAGGTAGCGCGACAGCATGCGTCCCCACACCGGCGCCGCGATAGCGCCACCTGCGGACCCGCTCCCCATCGGCGTGGGGCGGTCGAATCCCATCCATACCCCCGCAACTATGCCGGGGGCCAGACCGATGAACCATGCGTCGGTGTTGTCATTGGTAGTGCCAGTCTTGCCCGCTACCGGAACGCTGTAAGGAATGTACTTGCGCACGGCAGTCGCAGTGCCACGATCAACCACGTCGCGCATCATGTCGCGCGTAACGAACGCGACGCGCGGATCCAGCGCGGGGGTCAGTGCGTGCACTGACTGCGACATCAGCACCTTTCCCGTCGGATCTTGCACCCTGTAGATGAAACGCGGCGTGACCGGAGTGCCAAGGTTTGCGAATGTGGTGTAGGCGCTGATGAGGTTTAGCGGTTGAACCACTGATGCTCCGATGGCGCTGGATGGCACATTTGCGATGGACGACGTGATACCCATTCGCCGCGCTGTCGCGATCACGGAATCCATGCCAAGACGCTGACCGAGCTCGACAGCTACGATGTTGCGCGATTTCGCGAGCGCCACACGCAAGGTGATCATGCCAAGATAGCGATGATCGTCATCTTCGGGCCGATAGTAGTGGCCGTCGGGGAGCGGAATCGCGATGGCCGTGTCAGGGACGAGCGTCGTGGGGGCGATGCTGTCAGCCACGGCTGTCGCGTACACGACCGGCTTGAACGACGAGCCCGGCTGGCGCATGCCGTCAACGGCGCGGTCAAATGGACTGCGCGCGTAGTCGCGGCCGCCCACCAACGCGCGTACATCTCCGGTCGTGGGATCGAGCGCTACCGCGGCACCCTGCAGATAGTCCTTGCCCGATGCAATCTTCGGATGACTGTAGCCGGGGCGCGCCTCGATCGCGTTCGCCTCGTCGCGGAGTGCGTCGACCGCTGCGCGCTGCAGTGCCGGATCCAGACTGGTGTAGATGCGATAGCCACCGCCGGACGTGACGGGAATGCCCGCGCGCGTCGCCTGAATGCGCACCACATCGGTGAAGTATGACGCTGGCGCCGACATGCCCCAGTCAGGCACAGTGACGAGCGGAGCTGCCTGCGCCGCGTTCGATTCCGCCTGCGTCAGATAGCGCTGCTGCTGCATGAGAGCCAGTACGGTGTTACGGCGCTCGCGCGCACGTGCCGAATGTAACACCGGATCATAGATCGCCGGCCCCTTGGGCATCGCGGCGAGAGTGGCCGCCTCCGATAGTGTCAGCTTGCTCGCCGACTTGCCGAAGTAGTGCTGCGCCGCACTCTCGATGCCGTAGTATCCGTGGCCGAACGAGATGACGTTCAGATAGGCCTCGAGGATCTGCTCCTTGCTGTAGTGCTTCTCCATGTCGCGAGCGGCCTGCTGCTCCCGGATCTTCCGCTGGATGCTGCGGTCGTTCCGGTTGATGACATCGGGATGCATGTTGCCGACGAGCTGCTGGGTGATGGTGCTGGCTCCGCGCCGGTCGCCGAGTATGTCGTCCTTGATGGCGCCAGCAATGCCGATGAAGTCAACGCCGTTGTGCTGATAAAAGCGCTGATCCTCGACTGCTACGAAGGCCTCGCCGACATATTTTGGGAGCGCCTTGATGGAAATGCTGGTTCGGAGCTCCGGGCCAATCTCGCCAATTAGTGAGCCGTCATTGGCAAAGACCAGCGAGGCCTGTGGCAGCGTGTTTATCCGCCAGGCTTCTCCGGTCGCTCGCTGGCCACGGGCAGCAGCCACTGGGGTCGCCAGGAGGAGCAGCGCAGCACCCATCCTGGCACTTCGGCGAGCGGCTGAAGTCATGAGTCGAAGATAACCATGGTTTCGGTCA
>JBDTIP010000016.1:0-9829 GCA_039936295.1 Gemmatimonadaceae bacterium | reverse complement strand
GGTAAAGTCTCACGTTGACAGGACGGTCTCGCACCGTAGATTATGAACACGCCCCGCCGCGCATGACGGGGCGTTTTTGTGTTTAAGGGGCCGCCATGTTTGATGCAGCAACGCGCACCGTCGTCGTGGTCGGTGCTCAGTGGGGAGACGAGGGGAAGGGCAAGCTGGTCGATGTGCTCTCGGAGCGCGCCGACTGGGTCGTCCGGTACCAGGGAGGCGCCAACGCCGGCCACACCGTGGACCTCGGCGATAAGTCGTTCGTCCTGCACCAGATCCCGAGCGGGATACTCCACGCCGGCGTTCGGTGCGCGATTGGCAACGGAGTGGTCCTGGACCCGGAGACGTTGTTCACCGAGATCGACGAGCTGGTGGCTGACGGGATCGACGTCGAGGGACGGCTGTACGTGAGTGAGCGCGCACATCTGGTGTTGCCATATCACAAGCTCGTTGATTCGAGCAGCGCAGCGAGCCGCGCGATTGGGACGACTGGGCGAGGGATCGGTCCCGCTTACGAGGACAAGATTGCGCGCCGTGGCGTGCGTGTGCTGGATCTACGGCATCCGGCGACACTTCGTCCGATCCTTGACGCCGCGGTGGCACACGCAAACGCGCAACTGTCCGCATGGGGCGTAGCAGAGCGTGCGTCGGTTGACGAAACGATGGCTCTCCTGGAGAAACTCGCGGTGCGGCTTCTGTCGCTCGCGGACGACGTGGGCCTTGCGATCCATCGCGCGCAGGGAAGCGCCGCGGCAGTCCTGCTCGAGGGAGCCCAGGGCTCGCTGCTCGACGTCGACCACGGAACGTATCCGTTCGTCACGTCCAGCACGACAACGTCCGGAGGCGCGGCGGTCGGCGTCGGCATTTCGCCCCGTTCACTGGATCGCTGCCTCGGCGTCGTCAAAGCTTACACCACACGTGTTGGCCAGGGGCCGCTTCCCACCGAGTTTGCTGAGCCACTGCAATCGCAGATGCGCACGCTCGGCAATGAATTCGGTGCGACGACGGGCCGCGCGCGCCGGTGCGGCTGGTTCGATGCCGTCGTGGTGAGGTATGCAGTGCGTGTGAACGGCCTGACAGATCTCGCGGTGACGAAGCTGGACGTGCTTGACACGCTGGACGAAATCATGCTCTGTACCGCGTACCGTGTTGGCGACAAAGTGTTTACCGAGTTTCCCGGCGACCTGACCATGCTCGAGCACGCGGAACCGGTGTACGAGACGTTCGCTGGATGGCGTACGCCGACGGCAGACGCTCGATCGCTGGCTGACCTGCCCGAACAGGCGCGTGCGTATCTCAACCGTATCGAGGCGCTCGTCGAAGCGCCGATTACCTACGTCAGCGTCGGTACACGACGCGACCAGATCATCGGACTTTAACGAATGAACCACCCGGACGTTATGGAGAAGCTGGTGTCGCTGTGCAAGCGACGCGGTTACATCTTCCAGTCTTCCGAGATATACGGCGGCACGGGCTCGGTGTGGGATTACGGCCCGTTGGGTGTTGAGCTCAAGCGGAATATCAAGGACCGCTGGTGGAACGCCATGGTCCGCTCGCGCGACGACGTCGAAGGTCTGGACGCGGCGATACTCATGAACCCACGCGTATGGGAAGCGAGCGGCCACGTTGCCGGATTCGTGGATCCGCTCGTCGACTGCAAGACGTGCAAGGGCCGGTTCCGCGCTGATAAGCTCGAGGACGCGCACTGTTTGCGAAAGCCAAGCAAGCGTCCCGGCGAGTTCGCTGAATGCCAGCTCACCGAGCCACGCCAGTTCAATCTCATGTTCAAGACTTTCATGGGCGCCGTCGAGGAGAGCGCCGCGACTGTCTACCTCCGTCCGGAGACGGCGCAGGGGATCTTCGTGAATTTCCTCAACGTGCAACAGTCGATGCGGCAGAAGGTGCCCTTCGGTATCGCACAGATCGGCAAGGCATTTCGGAACGAGATAACGCCCGGCAACTTCATCTTCCGCACGCGTGAGTTTGAGCAGATGGAGATGCAGTTCTTTGTGGAGCCCGAAAAGGCTGGCGAGTGGTTGGACTACTGGAAGACAGAGCGTATGGCATGGCATCTGTCGCTCGGCCTCGCTGAATCGCGGCTCGAGTTTCACCAGCACACACCCGAAGAGCTGGCACATTACGCCAAGGGCGCATTCGATGTCCAGTTCGACTTCGGTGGCACGCTTGGATTTCAGGAAATCGAAGGCGTGCACAACCGCGGCGATTTCGATCTCAGGCAACACACCGAATTTTCCGGGAAGAAGCTCGAGTATTTCGATCAGGCGAATAACCGCCGGTACCTCCCGTGGGTCGTGGAGACATCGGTCGGTGCGGACCGCGTCACGCTCGCGGTGTTGGTGAATGCGTACAGGGAAGAGAGCGTACCGGGGGAGAATGAGGGCCGTGTCGTACTCGGCATCGATCCCGGACTGGCACCGATCAAGGCCGCTGTCTTTCCACTGACCAAGAAAGACGGTCAACCCGAGATGGCGAAAGCCATAACCGACGCGCTACGGCCGCAGTTCCCGGTCGACTACGACGAATCCGGAAGCATAGGCAAGCGCTATCGACGCCAGGACGAGGTTGGAACGCCGTTCTGCATCACGATTGACAGTTCGTCAGCGTCGGATGACTCCGTCACGGTTCGGGATCGTGACACACTTGCGCAGGACCGTGTGGGCGTCGGAGAAGTTGCGCGATACCTGAGAGACAAGCTGGCACGATGAAGCTACATCGCTTGCGAGACCGCGCGCAGGCGTTCAGCCAGGATGTAGCGCGCGAAGGTTATCTCGCGTATTCGGGCCTTAAATCCGAAGCAGCATTGCAGGCAATCTACGCGCGGTACTCCGACATTCTGAACGACGAGACGCTTGCCCAATGCGTTGGTGCGTTTCGAGGTGCAGCGCCCGGATCGGATGACGGGCGTGCTGCGAGAATGATGCTGGAATGGCAGGTCGAGTCGCGCATCGGCCGGCATCTCGCAAAGCTTGACGAAAGGGAAGTAGAGCTCGAAAACACGTCCGTGATTCGGATCGCCGACGGCAGCGTGCTGCCATACCAGCGAGCGTCGATCGAGATCGCCAACAGCAACAATCAGAAAGAGCGCGCGGCGATCGACGCTGCACGTGCCCGCGTAGTCGAGGATTCCTTCGCGCCGCTGCGGCTGGAACGAGTGCAGCGCGAATGTGAGACCGTGCAGGAGCTGGGAATCGCGCCTGGCTATAACGCGACGTTTGAAGTCGTCAGCGGCATCTCACTCTCAAAGTTGGCCGCCGAGTGTGAGACATTCCTGCGCGACACGGAGTCGATGTGGCTCTCGGTGTTGAGCGAGAGGTTGAAGGCCTTCGGCGTGCCACTCGACGAAGCCACACGCGCGGACTCACTGGCGCTTTTCCGACTGCGAGAGTTCGACGACGCGTTTCCCGCCTCGGAAATGGAGAACGTGATCCGGCGCAGTTGCTCGGACATGCAGATCGACGCGACAGCGGCCGGCCGAATTGCCTTCGACACAGCCGAACGACCTGGTAAGCGGCCGCGCGCGTTCTGCTCTCCCGTTCGCGTTCCCCAGGAAGTCTATCTAGTGCTCCGGCCGCGCGGCGGACAGGCGGATTACGGAACATTTCTGCATGAACTGGGACACGCGCTCCACTTTGGCAACGCGCGCTCAGACTATCCGTTTGAATATCGCTGGCTTGGTGATAATTCGGTCACCGAGGCATACGCGATGTTGTTCGATCACCGGCTGCAACAGCGTGGCTGGCTGCAGCGCTATGCGCGGATGGACAGACAACGCGCTGGCGCCTTCCTTCGCCTCGCTGGCTTCGAAGAGCTCCACTTCGTCCGTCGCTATTGCGCGAAGCTGCTATACGAAATCCAGGTCTACGGCGGGCAGATCGACTGGAAGGCGCTTCCGGATCTGTACGTCGAGCAACTCGGCGCGGCGACGGGCTTTCGTTATCGGCGCGCGGACGCGTTCCTTGATCTGGATTCGCGGTTCTACTCCGCACGCTACCTGCGCGCGTGGCAGCTCCAGGCGCTCCTCGACGCTGGCCTTACCAATCGGTTCGACGAGGACTGGTGGCGCAATCCGGCGGCCGGCCCGTGGATCGTCGGCGAGCTGTTCGCCGAGGGTCAGCGGGAGTCGGCGGACGAGGTTGGCCGACGCGCATCCGGCGCCGACCTCAGCTTCGGTCCCCTGACAAGAAAGATTGAATCGTTACTAGATGCCTGACTGGTTGAGCGGCCCTCTCGTCGGCGCGAGGGCTCGTTAGATTTCGAGCATGTCGCAGACTCAGAGAACTCTCCAGGAGACGCTCACGACGCTCGCGCCAGCGGATGTGCTCGACGCGGCGAAGCGCTTCTTCTCGCGCAGCAATTCCATCTATACCGCGTTCCTGGACATGGAAGGACCGACTTTCGTGTCGATGCGTGGGATGGGCGGTGAGGAAGTTGTAATCGGAGTGCTACAGCGCGACGGCGTTACCGTCGTCAGCGGCTCGACGTACATGTTCGATCAGCAGGTCGCGCGATTCATGTCGTCGCTGCCCACCGCGGATCCGCCGGGTGTCGGAGCCATTCCGCGCGAACTCCCTGAGTCCAGCCAGGTGCCGGCGTGAGCGCGACATTCGCTAATTCCCTGCGCGCTCGCCCCGGAGTCGTTTCCCTCGGCGAAGCTGGAGCGGGGGCCGTGCTCAAGTTTCGCGCTGAGGTGCCGTCGGTGTGGGATGTCGTCAGATTGGATGGCCGCAGTTCGGATTCGGTGCACACAGCGAAAGTGTACGCGTTAAACGCGCTGGTGCCGAATGCATTGTTCCCCGACGATTTCTCGGTCAAACTGAACGGCTGCGAAGTTTTTGACGAGTCCCAATCGCTGGCCGACGCGGGCGTTATCGACGGGTCGACGCTGCTTATAGCGCATCGGAGACGGCGGCCGGTAAGGTCGTAGCTTCGACGGCGGCTGGACGGCGCCACTCGCTTACGTCATGGATCATCGCACCGCTTTTGTGTCGCACTCCGATTGCGGACGTCACGACACCGGATGGGGGCATCCCGAGCATGTTGGCCGCATGGTTGCCATCATGCGCGCACTGCGCAACGACTTTGAGCTATTCCAGGCGCTTGAGCATGTGGAAGGGCGGCATGCGACCGCAGATGAGCTTGCCCTAGTACATGACCGCGACTACATCGAGTCCATTCGTACGCTCTGCAGCGCCGGCGGCGGCCGACTCGATGTCGATACCGTGGCGAGCGAGGGCTCGTGGGATGCCGCAACGGCCGCTGCGGGAAGCGTGCTCGACGCCGTCGACATGGCGCTGGACGGGCGCGCAACACGCAGTTTTGTCGCCGTGCGTCCGCCAGGTCATCACGCTGTGCGGAATCGGGCGATGGGTTTCTGCATATTCGGGAACGTGGCGCTTGGCGCTCGCTATGCGCGCAAGGTCAAGGGAGTCGACCGTGTTCTCATCGTCGACTGGGACGTTCACCACGGCAACGGGACTCAGGCACTCGTCCAGGACGATCCAGCGATCCGTTTCATGTCTATGCACCAGTGGCCATTCTATCCCGGCACCGGCGCCGCGAGCGATCGCGGACCGCACGGCAACGTGCTGAACATCCCCATGGCGGCCGCACTTGATCCAAAGGAATACGTCGAGGCGTTCGAACAATCGCTCGATAGGATTATCGATGGCTTTCAGCCTGGGCTGATTCTTGTTTCTGCGGGCTTCGATTGTCTTGCTGGCGACTCCATTGGCGGTTTCACGCTTGAAATGGAGCATGTGGACAGGTTGACGCGCTTCGTGACGTCGCGGGCCGACGCGGCCTGCGGAGGGCGGCTAGTGAGCGTGATGGAGGGTGGATACACACCAGGGCGACTTGGGGATGCGGTGGTCACCCACGTGCGTGCACTCGCCGGGCTGCCCGCCGCTGGATAGCTTTCGCTTGATGTCTGAAGGGTACCGAACCGCCCCCGCGCCAGCAGTCTTGCGGCTGGTGCGAATGGCGATCATCGATCGTTGGCGAGCTACGGGAGAAGACCTCTACCGCGAGGTCGCCAGCCTTGCCGACCTCGCGAAGGGTCAGGAGATCCTGCTGGCTGGTTGCGGCCGAGGAATGACTACTGAGTGGCTTGCGCGCCGTACGGGCGCCTCGGTGACTGGAGTCGATCCGGATGAGGAAGACATCGCGCTCGCCGAAGAGCATGCGCGGGAAACCGGTCTGGCGCTCAGCTATCAGAGCTCCGCGCTGGACGATTTGCCATATGAGACGGCAGTTTTCGACGCGGCGATCGGCGAGCCCGAGATCGCTGCCGCTGCGAACACGGAGCATGCCGTGGCAGAACTGGCGCGGGTGACCAAACCGATGGGCGCCGTGGTGCTGCTGCAACTCACCTGGAGTTCGGAGCTTCCGGCATCGCGGCGCGAGCTTGTCGTCGAAAGACTTGGACTCCGGCCGCGACTGCTCGTGGAGTGGAAGCAGATGTTGCGCGACGCGGGAGTTGTCGACATTCAGGTGAAGGACTGGACGAACGAGTGTGACGATGAACTGGCTTCTGGTAGCGATGAGGCGGCGCCGCGTCTCAACTGGCAGGCAAAGTTGCAGGTGATGGGGCGTGCGCTGCGGCGAGCCGGATGGGCGGAAGCGCGGCAGGCGCTCGTGCGCGAGACTGAGCTGTTGCGAGACCTTTCCCGGGAACGCTCTATGAACTTCTCCATAATCAAAGGGGTGAAGTGGCCGCACGCAGCGGAACCGCAAGCTGCCACGCATGGCTAGCGGCGGCGGCAAGGCACTGCGATTCTACGGTGTGATCGACGCCGACGCGACTGACCGCGAAGCGCTTAAGCAAGACCGCGTGCACCTGGTGACTTACCGGGATCTCGCAGCTGTAGTCGCTCCTGCACCGTACGTAAGTGAACGGCCCGACGACGCGGCGCTGGCGGATTACGTGCGTGTGGTCGACTCGTTCTCCTCTCGGGGGCCCATAGCGCCGGCGCCACCGGGAACGGTCTTCCGCGACGAATCAGTGCTCACTCGCTGGCTGGACGTCCACTATGCCAAGCTGCACGAAGCGCTGGGAATCATCGAGCAGCGCGATGACGGGCGCGCGCCTTACGACTACGTACGCATGCAACTCAAGGCCTAGCCGTGTTCTGTCCGACCTGCGGATCCTGGAATCGGGGCACAGCGGCGCGTTGCACTCGTTGCGACGCGGCGCTGCCGTCGGTTACTGCACGCGAAGAGCGTCCGGACGCCGATATCACCTCGCTGCGTCACGTGATCGGCGGACGGTACAGCGTGTCGCATCGCATCGGTGATGGCGGCATGGCCACTGTGTATTATGCCATGCACACCGCGCTCGACCGGCCGGTGGTTCTCAAGGTGCTACACCCGCATCTGGCGCGCGACGCCGACATGCGCGAGCGCTTCCGCCGGGAGGCCGAGACGGCGGCACAGCTGGTGCACCCGCATATCTGCAACATCATCGACTTTGGAATGACTGACCGGCACGTGTACACGGTCATGCCGTACCTCTCGCGTGGCACACTCGGCGACCGCATCTCCGGGCGCCGGCCGCTCGCGCCGGAGCGTGTTGCCGCCGTTGGCGCGCAGGTCGCGAGCGCGCTCGACTACGCACACCGGCATGGCGTTGTACATCGCGACATCAAACCCGACAACGTACTCTTCGACGAAGACGAACACGCAGTTGTCACCGATTTCGGAATCGCCACAGCGCATTTTCGCGGCCGCATGACGGGGTCGGGTCACGTGATGGGAACGCCACATTACATGTCGCCGGAGCAGGCGCGCGGTCGCCTCCTGGATGGTCGCAGCGACCTGTACACGCTGGGAATCGTCATGTACGAAACACTGGTTGGATTTGTCCCGTTCGACGGTGCGGACATCTATTCGATCACGTCCAAGCATCTCGAGGAGACGCCCGTCGCTCCGGAAGTGGTCGATTCACGTGTGCCACAGGTTCTGTCAGCCGTCGTGATGCGGCTTCTCGCCAAGGAGCCGTCCGAGCGATACCAGCGCGGTAACGACGTTTCGGATGCGCTCATTCAGTATCTCGCGCAGTCCGGCGCGCCCAGTGCCGAAAAACGCAACGGCTGGTTTGCGCGCGCGCTTCCGTCGTTCGTCAGCATGTCATGAAGCTTGACTGGGAGCGCGTTTCGCTCCGGACGAAGCTCCCTTTCGTGATCGCGCGGTGGGGATACTCCGGCCACGAGAACGTCCTCGTTTCAGTTACCGATGACGGTGTCACGGGCATGGGCGAGGCCGCGCCGAACAGATATTACGGCGAGTCGGCGGATTCAGTGATAGCTGCTCTCGAGCGATACCGCGCCGTGATAGAGTCGGCCGAGTCCTGGTCTCTCGAAGCCACCGAGGCCGCACTCGGAACGGCGCTGCGTGGCAACGCATCGGCGCGCGCGGCGCTCAGCTCCGCGCTGCACGACCTGCAGGCTCGCAAGCTCAACTTGCCACTGCACCGTTTGTGGGGACTCGCCACTGACAACCTGCCGCTGTCGAGCTTCACCATTGCGATAGACGACGTGGCGGGTCTCCGGCGTCGAGCGCGAGAAGCGCAGCAGTACCCCGTGCTCAAGATCAAACTCGGAACGGACCGCGACGAGGAGATCGTGCGCACGGTGCGTGAGGAAGCGCCGAACAAGACGCTTCGCGTGGACGCAAACGCAGCGTGGACGCCCAAGGTGGCCGTTGAACGCGCGGCCATGCTACGCGCGTATGATGTTGAATCGCTGGAACAGCCAGTGGCCGCGGGCGATATCGACGGCATGCGCTTCGTCCGCGAGCGCTGTGGCATGCCAGTTATAGCTGACGAGTCCTGCCTTGTAGCTGGTGACGTCCCGCGGCTTGCCGGCGCATGTGACGCCATCAACATCAAGCTCGCCAAGTGCGGGAGCTTGCGCGAGGCAATCCGGTTGATCCATACGGCGCGCGCCCACAACCTGGGCGTGATGGCCGGCTGCATGATCGAAACATCGCTCGGCATCTCCGCCATTGCGCAACTGGCACCGTTGCTCGACACTGCGGACTTTGATGGTGCAGCGCTGCTTGCTGACGATCCGTTTACTGGGGTGACCATCGACGGCGGCCAGGTCAGGCTCGTCGATGCACCCGGACTCGGCGCAACGAGGCGACCGCCAGCGTGAGCGATCAAGCGCGGCGTCTTGTGCAAGTCGCGCTGCCTGTCCCGCTGTTTCAAACGTTCGTATATTCGCTCGACGGCGAATACGAGCACGAGGCGCGAGTCGGCAGCCGCGTTCTTGTGCCGTTTCGCAAGCGGCAGGAAATAGGCATAGTCGTATCACTCGACGCACAACCGCCGGCGCGCGGCGTTGTGAAGGCCGTGTCGGCGGTGCCGGATCCGGAGCCTGCACTGGACGAGTCACTGCTTGCGCTGTCGCAGTGGATGTCGGAGTACTACGTCGTGCCGATCGGCCTGGTGCTGCGCAGCGTACTTCCGGCACTGCTGACCGGGGCCGCACAACCGCACCCACCGGTCAAGACCCGCCGGATTGTGCGGATACGGGACGACATCCCGTCTTTGCTCCAGCGCGAAAAGGCATTCGTCCGCGCCCCGCAACAGCGAGCCCTCTTCGAGCTCATTGAATCGATTGGCGGAAGCACCAGCGTGGAGCATCTGCTGGAGCGACTCAAGTTCTCGCCCCCCGTTTTGAAGGCGCTGGAGAAGCGCGCGCTTATAACAATCGAGCGTGAACCGGTGGCGCGTGATCCCTTCGCTGCGCGAGTCGGGCGAAAGGAAGCGCGGCACGAACCAACAAGCGCGCAGCGCGCGGCGATAGATCGG
>JBDTIP010000015.1:0-7618 GCA_039936295.1 Gemmatimonadaceae bacterium | reverse complement strand
GGTGATCGATAGTGCTGTCAAGCTTGGTTGCGTGCACCGGCTTCAACAGGTAATCGATTGCGTGGACGTCGAACGCGCGAAGGGCGTACTCGTCGTGCGCGGTGACGAACACGATCATGGTCACCAGATTGTCGCCGATCTCCCGGAGTACATCAAACGCGTCGAGCTCTGGCATCTGAACGTCGAGGAACGCGACATCCGGAACATGGCGCCTGATCTGCTCAATTGCATCTCTTCCGTCGCGTGATACTCCGATAACGCGCACGTCACTGTATCGTTGTAGCATCGTGCGCAAACCCTCGTTCGCGAGTGGCTCATCGTCCACGAGCAGCACACGCATCTCGCGCATATCACGCATCGCTCGTCACCGCCGTGAGGGCCTCAGCATGCGCACTCCCCATGCGCAGTGGGATGATGATCGTCACTTCCACACCGCCGGCCGCCCTATTCCCCAGGACGAACTCATGCTGCGTCCCATACATGTGCTGTAGCCGCGCCTGCGTGTTCGCCAATCCGACGCCCCCCGTCAAACCCGGGACCCACTCGTTTGGTAAACCGGGCCCGTCGTCACTGACCTGGATTACGATTCTCTTGTCCTGTCTGCGCGCAATTACGGTGATACTGCCAGCCGCGCGGCGAGTGCCGATGCCATAACGAATGGCGTTCTCTACCAGCGGCTGCAACATCAGGTTGGGTATGAGGGCATCCATGACGTCATCGCATACACGCATTTCGACTGTTAGCCTGTCCGGGAATCTGATCTTTTCGATCGCCACGTAGGCGTGGAGAAAAGCGAGCTCCTCGCGAAGCGTGATCTCCTGCTCGGGAGCGTTCCGGAGCAACTGTCGAAGTATATCGCTCAGGCTCGTCAGAACGCTGATGGCCCCATCTGCGCGATCGATCCGTACTAGCGACACGGCAGTATTCAGGGTATTGAAGAGAAAGTGTGGATGTAGCTGATTCCGCAGCGCAGCCAGCTGCGCCCGTGCAAGCTCGGCGGCCAGCTCGGAAGATCGAAGCTGCTGTCGCCGAAACTTGCGGTCATACTCGAGTGCATAGCCAGCTCCCAGCACTGCCCAGTAGGTGAAGGCACCCGTCAGAAGCCACGACATGAAGTTGATCAGGTATCGGTGCACCATGTCGTTGCCGATCGGCGCGATTCCAAACAGGGCTGCGACACTCACCCCGGCGATAACATCGAGCAATGCAGCGACAATACTCGCAAGCACATGCACCAGGACGGCGGTCGCGGACACTGGCCACCCAATCCTGAGCATGCGGCCAAGTTTGAAGATTACTGGCGTCGCAAAGGCCCAGAAGTACCAGATGGGCAGATTGATGACGAGCACGCTCCAGAACGTGACCGGGCTGCCCGTGAGATGCGTGAAGATGTACGACGTGGTAGCGCTCAGGAAAACGGGGATCAGCCACACCACCGCCGCCACGCGCCAGCTCACGCGAAGGGCCTCCTCATCTTCGCCCTCCGATAGCGGCTCCGTCACATCAAGATCACTCAACCGTCGTCCCCCCGTCGGTGCACTTCACCGGACTTATACTACCTACCAATTCTACCGCGCGGCTGGCTTCTCGGTGCCCAGTCGCAGCACCGATGGTGTCACTGGCTGCATCGCGGTGGCTTGTCCTCTCACGGCGCGCGTAGCGCCGAGCTTACTTGAAAGCCATAGCCGACGAATCGTCGCCGGTTTGAGTCAATGCTTCAACCCTGCGCACCTTGCGCGAGGAGGCGAATGATGGATCGGAAGAAACTGGCGTGGCTTGCCGCGTTGGGCATCATGTTCCCACCGACGGTCAGTGCAGCGACGCGTCCGGCCACACGGGCCGCGCAGCCCACGGTTGACGCCGTGATCGATGCGAACATTCTTGCGCGCGGCGGTCGCGCGGCGCTGGCGAGTGTACGCACCGAGAAGTTGCGAGGTCACATAACGTTCGCGGACGGCGTGGCTCATCGTTTGACATCGGACCTTTCACGTCCCGACCGCATCCGCACCGAACTGTTCTTTGACGGAACGCCGATCGTTCAGGTGTACGACGGACGAGCAGGGTGGGCGATCAATCAGTTTCAACGGAAGAACTTGATTCCATACCTCCTTCCGGCGGGCGAGGCCCAGAACGTAGCTGCGGGCGGCGATTTCGACGGTCCGCTTCTGGACTACGCGAAGAAGGGTAACCGCGTGACACTGGTCGGGGTTGACACCGCCGCCGGTCGGCCGGCGTACAAGCTCAACGTCATAACGGCGTCAGGGCTACACGATACGTACTACATCGACACGGTTACCCATCTGCAGACCAAGTGGAGCGGGCACCGGATTTACAATGATCAGCCTGTTGTATATGACTCCTACTTCAGCGACTACCGCGCCATCAATGGCGTCATGATCGCGTTTAGAATCACCTCGAATACAGAGGGGCAGGCAGGCAGCCAAACCATCGTGCTCGACACCGTCGTTCTCAATGACGCCATTGCGGATGATGAGTTCATGATGCCGGATCGTCCTGCACACGGTCCCGTTATGCTCGATTCGCTGTACTCGCGCGGGCTGGGCGTGTCCAAGCGTCTTGTGGTGTACCTGCCGCCGTCGTACGCAGCGAATCCAACGCGTCGCTATCCAGTCGCCTATTATCTGCACGGAACCGGAGGCAACGAACGGAGCTGGGTGGTTGGTCTAGCGATTGACTCCGTTCTCGATTCGCTCGCAGCGGCCGGAACAGCTGAGATGATCGTCGTCATGCCGGATGGTGACAACGGCTATTATCACGACTGGAAGGAATGGCCGAATTACGAAAACTGCCTCAAGAGTCGCGCAGTAATGTTGAGCGGCGAATTGCCAACGGACTTCTGCGTGCATCAGATGCGTTACGGCGAGTACATGGCGCGCGACCTTGTGGCGCACGTCGATTCCGCGTATCGCACCATCGCTGATGCGGCCCATCGCGGCGTGGGCGGACTCAGCATGGGCGGATACGGTGCTGTGTATCTACCGCTCGAGTATCCTGATGTATTCTCAGCGGGCGCGAGTCTGTCCGGCGCGGGACTCGCGCTGATGCGGCTTGGCGGGTATCCCGATACGACAACGGTGCGCGAGGCCACCACGATCGAGCAACTCCACGATCAGTGGTCGAGCACCTGGGACGAAATGACGGCGGAGATAGGAACCAGCATGGCAGACTGGCGCGCCGTCGACCCCGTCTCGATGGTTCGACGCGCGGTTGCGAGTCACCAGAAAATCCCGCACTTCTGGCTCATTGTCGGAACCGAGGACGAGAGCACACTCACGGTCAATCGCGTCTTCCACCAGGCCCTTGTGGACCTCGACGTTCCGCACACTTACGTCGAGGCCCCAGGCGCACACACGACGCGATTCTGGCGCGCACATGAAGGCGCCAGCCTCGCGTGGATGGCGAGTGAGATAGCGCCGAAGTAGGGCGTGAATCGCCTCTGTGTCAGTACTGCACCTCATAATTCACTCGAAAGCCTCTTCCGGGCTGCGGAATGAAATCTTTCACCACCGATAGGTTGTCGCGGTAAACCTGGTTGAACAGGTTGTCGCAATGAATGCTCAAATTGCTGACAACTCGATTCTGCGACAGCCGTATGCCGATGCCGACATTCGCTATTGCGTATCCCGGCGTGGGTGTGTCGCCGTCGCCAAGGCGATCCTGCCTGGCAGCCATGCGCGTCTCAACCATGCCCATGTACTCGCCGTCCTGATATGTAGCTCGCAGCAGACCCCGTAGCGGCGGTGTGAATGGAAGTGGCACGTTGCGTTGAGTGTCCTCCGCATTTACGTAATCCGAGCTTGCCCGGAGTGCGAGGTGTTGTGCTGCCTGCACGGTGACGCTCGTCTCGAATCCCATCAATCGCGCGTTTGTCGCTGCGAATTGGCGCACCGGAAAGGCTTGGATCGTGTCGCCGCGGAGGAATCCGTAGATGTAATCGTTGATAGAGTTCAGATACGGCGAGACCTGGAAGCTCACCCGATCGAAGTTGCCATTGAGCGACGCGTCCACGCCAAGGCCGGTTTCAGGGCCGAGACTTGAGGAGCCGATGGAATACGTCGCACTTGCCGCATCGAGTCCATTTGCGAACAACTCCTGCACAGTCGGTGCGCGGAAGGAGCGCGCAAAACTAAGCGATGCCGACATGTGTGCGCCAAGCTGTTGTACTGCGCCGAGTGAGCCCGTCACAGCGTTGGATAGGCGCGATACGTGCAGCGATTGAAACACGCTATCCGTCGACGCTGGATAGGGGTTGGTCTGAATCTTGTTGTAATCATATCTGATTCCAGCCTGCACACGCGTGGTCGGTGAAGCGAAGTATTCTTCATAGGCGTAGCCGGCGAGTCCGGTCGTGACGGAGTTGGGGCCCAGTGGTTGATCGCCTTCGATGGTGAGATTCTCGATGTTCGTCCAAAGTCCGATGGTGCCCTGAAGTTTCCCGACTTGCCGTTGGTCGAATTGGAGAACCGCGTTTAGCGCGCGCTTGTGGAAGTGATTTGCCTGAGGGTCCGAGACGCCAGTGGAATCCTGTGCAGTGGGAAACTCGGACTGCGTGTAGTCGTTGTATGCCGCAGTAAGGCGTGTCTGCTTCATGACTGAGCTGCCGACATTGAAGAGACTTCGGAATTCGATTGTGCTCCGCTGCTGCTCGATTCGCGAGGTGGTTGGCGGGATCGTTGCGAAGTTCGGGTTTGGTGGATCGCCGGGGACTCCGTAGTTCGTCTCGTAGTGCTTACCGCCGATACCGACCGACCCGAAATCGCCCTGGTATGCGTAGCCGAGCCCAGCCTCGTCGCTGTGATCGAATGTCTGCGGCATGCGGTTCAGCCTGAACACACCGCCGGTTCCCGGATCGATATAAGTGCGCGCAGGGATGCCGATGTTGTTCGCGTGTACGCCGCCGGCGGAAATACGAAAAGCCTGATTCCCGTCGCTGTACACGTTGTTCAAGTAGCCCGCAGCTTGGTCGCTCACCGAGTTGCCTTCCACGACGGCCGTGCCGGAGAGCGCGTGATCCGAAACACGCGGGACGATGTCTGTGATGACATTTACCAGACCACCGATGGCATTCGGTCCGTACAAGACCGTGGCCGGCCCGCGCACGATGTCGATCTGTGACACCGATGGAGCCTCGATCGGAGTGGCGTGCGCCGGATCGTAGGTTGCTATGTCGCCCACACGAAGCCCATTCTCGAGAACCAGGACCTCATTGTCACCAAGCCCGCGTAGGATTGGGCGATTCGGGGCTGAGCCGTTGCCGCGTACAGTGACGCCCGGAATGTCGGATAGCTTGTCGGCGAAGCTGGAGCCCGCGCTGTTGAGGAATTCCACCTGGGACTTTGTAGCGGTCGACTGATATTGCTCATCGGTCGTGCGCGGGGTCGGCGATGCAGATACTACTATCCCTTTGAGCGGGATTGGCGTGGCGCGCAGATCGAACAACGCCGTCGCGGCGTCGGCCGTTACACTCACCGTGTCCATGCCCGAGGAAAATCCGGTGAGCGCCGCGAAAACGACGTAGGTACCCTTTGGAACGTCCGTGAACGTGAACTCGCCCTGGGCTCCGCTCCGTACGATGCGATCGAGGTCGAGGAGGCGGACAGTCGCGCCGACTAGGGGATGGCCCCCGCCGGTAACCGTGCCAGTTATGGTCTGGGCCGGCAACGCGGCAGCCCAGATGAGTGAAATGGCGATGAGGGTCGAGGGTAGTCGCATAGTAGTCGTTCGGTGAATCAGGTCGTGGAAGGGGCTCTAAAAGGATCTACGTTTGCCAGCGAAGCGTTGTTGCCTGGGAACATATAGTGGCAGACTCGTTGGGGGGGTGACTCCGGCCGGCCTGCATCCATTCGAGTTCGCAGCATGGGTGGGTCGGCACGAACCGACTAGTTGGGCAGGTCGCGCAGGATTTCAGCGTGTTTGGTGCTCGATTCCCGAACAATATAAACGCAGTATATTGCCTTATACGATTATAATGCTGATTATAAAGGTAATATGTTACCCTTTACACTTCAAACTTCACGAGAACTGATCCGCACTATCGCCGGACGCGTCCGGGCCCTTCGACTGGATCGGGGCTGGACACAGCGAGAGATCGCGGCCCGCGCTGGGATTGCGTTCGAGACGTACCGAGCCTTTGAGCGCACCGGCTCGATCTCACTCGAGCGCCTGATGAAGCTCGCCGTCGTTCTCGATGCGCGGACGGAGCTCGAGCAGCTCTTCCGTCCCGCACCGGCGCAATCGCTCGACGAGCTCGAACGGCTCTCCGTGCGTGACAAGTCCACACGTGCAGGACGTGCAGGACGCTCCGTGGGTAGCCGACAGACGGCCGAATGAGCCGTCTCGAAGTGCACTATCGCTGGGGTGGCAAGCCAGGTGAGTCCCGGATCGTTGGCACGCTCGCACTCATCGACCGTCGGATCTACCTCGAGTTCGACTCCACGTTTCTGGCCGCGCCGCTTCCGCTCTCCCCGATCCGGCTGACCGCTCGGCACGGAGTCATAGCGCACACGGATGGGGAGTACGGGCCAGTGTTCGGAGTCTTCGACGACTCGCTTCCCGATGGCTGGGGGCGCCTGCTTATGGACCGCGCGTTCACACGGATGGGCCGTACACCGGCTGATCTCTCCGTCCTGGATCGCCTGGCGTACATCGGCGATCGTGGAATGGGTGCGCTCGTCTACAGTCCCGAAGTCGCATCGTCATCAGAGCATGATCTGCGAATCGATCTCGCCGAGCTGGCCCAGCAATCGGAGCGCATCGTCAATGGCAGTCCCGAAGAATTGATCCCCGCACTTCGCATTGCCGGTGGATCATCCGGCGGAGCACGTCCGAAAGTGCTGGTCGGCTTGCATGCGGACGGAAGCATGATCGCCGGTACCGCAGACCTGCCACCGGGCTACCGCCATCATCTCATCAAATTTGCCGCTGCGTCCGACGGTGTCGACATCGGAGCAGTTGAAGCTGCTTACGCTCAAATGGCCGGCGCCGCCGGCATCACGATGCCGCCAACGCGCCTGTTCGAAACGCGGGATGGACGGCGTTACTTTGGTGTCGAGCGCTTCGATCGTAATGGAAACACGCGGATTCATGTCCACACGTTGAGCGGGCTACTGCATGCCAACTTCCGGATGCCTGTCGTCCAGTACGACGGACTACTGGCTGCCACGCGGCTCGTCACCAGGGATGATCGCGAAGTCAGAGAGGCATTTCGGCGGATGGCCTTCAACGTCGTAGCGCACAACCGCGATGATCATTCCAAGAACTTCTCGTACCTCATGGACGAGCGCGGCGAGTGGCGACTCTCACCCGCGTATGACGTCGTCTTCTCGAGTGGGCCAAATGGCGAGCACACCATGGATGTCGCCGGCGAAGCCCAAAACCCGACTGCAGTAGACATGCTCAGGCTCGCAACTCAATGCGACGTTGATGTGCGCGACGCTGTAGCGATCATCGAACAGGTGCGTGACGCAGTGAGCAGATGGCCCGAGTTCGCGAGCGCGCTCGACGTTCCTGCCGAGCGCATCCGCGTGATCAAAAATGCGCTCGACCCACTCATCGCGACCGCAGCGGTGCCAACGATAGGAGCAGGGAAAGCAACGGG
>JBDTIP010000014.1:0-3123 GCA_039936295.1 Gemmatimonadaceae bacterium | reverse complement strand
TTGCGGTCCCGTCTTCCAACTGCCCCGCCTGCAGGTTATCCACAGCCTGCATCACCACCGGATAGTCGGTGGTGAGCGGTACCTGCGTCAGCGCCTCTGCGGCGAACGCTACCAGTCCGATGCGATCGGAAGTGCGGCCGGCGATGAATCGTTTTACCGTAGCCTTGGCTACGGCGATGCGGTTTGATGGCTGAAAGTCTTCTGCCAACATCGAGCTTGAAAGATCTATAACCAGTACGATGTTGATGCCCTGACTCGTGACGTTTTCGGCATGCCCCACACTGCGGGGGCGCGCAAGCGCAACAATGAGTCCAATGAGGACCAGGTTCCGGAATAGAAACAACAGCCGCTCAACCACCGAGCCAACGCGCGGCCCGCGCGCGAGCGTGGACGTGCGCGAAAAAGTGATCGCCGGCACGCGGCGACGTCGGTGAGCAAACCACCAGACCGGTAGTGCAAGCAGCAGCAGAAGCGCCCACGGCGTGACGAACTCAATTGGAGGAATCTGCATCACGCGGCCTTCGCAGGTGCTACTCGCGCCGCCTCGATTGCGGTTGCGGTTTCCCGGACTATCTGCCGCGCCTCCGTACCGATATCCCGCGCGTGCTCGGGAGTGCAGCGTCCGCGCGCGAACTTCATGAGGTCGGTATCATCGAGAACGGCGATGAGACGCGCGACTGGCACAAGAAGCGAGTTGCGCAACTTCGTGTCCAACTCTCGCGTCGTCGTGGATTGCGCCGCCACTGCCACCACCCGCGCGAGATAGGCTCGCAGCACTGCAACCATCTCCACGGCAAACTGTTCAGTCTCTCCGGACTCGATCAGCTTGCGCGATTCCACGCGCGCGAAATCCCGTTCAGCGAGTTGCAGCGGTGAAAGCCCGAGCGCTGCTCGGCGCCGCCAGCGTCGCCATACGATAAAGAGCATCAATGCGAGTAGCGCCGCCACCGCGGCAACCAGCCACGGAATCCAGTCGACCGGCTGCAGCGGGATTGCCGGACGGAATGGTTTCGGCCTTTTCAGCGCGGTGTCCGCCGGAAGTACGGAGCGCACGTAAATCCCAACACCGGTGAGCGGGATATACCTCACGCCCGTTGGGCTGATCACTGTGAGGCTATCCAGACCCAGCCGCACAGTACCAGTATCCCACGCGGCAAGAACATAGCTAACGGTTGATTCGGTAAAGCCTGCGACAGTCGAGGCAGTGCGTGTGGCGCGGCCGACAGTATCCACCTGAGCTGATGTATCCGGCCTTGCAGGAAAGATCACCTGAGTTCCGGTCGGAACGCGCACACGCACCGTTGCGACGAAATGTGACCCGACGGTGGTCGTCTCGGGTTGCACGGATGTCCCGAGCTGGATCTGCTGTGCATTGGCTTGCACTGGTTTTTGAGCATGCGCAGACCCCAACGCCATTGCAGCACACGCGGCAGCTTCAACAAGTACGATGCGCATGTTCATCGGCGCGAACGTCCGCGCGTGTCGCGCACGCGAAAGAATTTCAGGAGTGGCTCTATTACACTGCCTTCGGTCGTCAGCTCTATCTCATCGACCCCGGAGCGACGCAGAACACGTCGCCGCGTCGCAAGCTCGGCACCGATATGTTCGGCGTACGCCGCACGCACGCGCCGATCCGACGTGTCGACTTCGAGAAACTCGCCCGTCTCGGGATCGCGCACGCGCGCCAGACCGACGCTGGGCAGACTCTGCTCCGCAGGGTCATTCAAAGTCACTGCAACGATGTCATGCTTACGGCCAAGTACCTTGAGTGCGTGCTCGTAACCGTCCGCCTGAAAGTCCGAAACCAGAAATACGACGGTGTGTTGCCGGAGCGTGCGCTGCATGTACTCCAGAGCGGGCCGGAGGTCAGTCTGCGTTCCCGTGGGCTCGAAGGCCAGCAAGTCGCGAACGATGCGAAGCACATGCCGCTTGCCCTTCCGCGGCGGCACGACATGCTCCACTCGGTCAGTGAAGAAAATCAGGCCGACGCGGTCGTTGTTGCGCACCGCCGCCATGGCGATAATCGCGGCGAACTCCGTGATCATGTCGCTCTTGAAACGCGCAACGGTGCCGAAGCGCTCCGACCCGGAAATGTCGAGCGCCAGCACTATGGTCAGCTCGCGCTCCTCGATGTAGCGCTTGACGAATGGGCGGCCCATGCGCGCTGTCACGTTCCAGTCGATCGTGCGCACCTCGTCGCCGGGTGTGTATTCCCGCACCTCGGCGAACTCCATCCCCTGCCCCTTGAACACCGATCGATACTCGCCAGCGAAAAGCGCGTCGACGAGCCCCCGAGTCTTCAACTCGACGCGCTTGACCTGCTTGAGAATCTCTGGTGAGATGCGCACCGGCTTGGGGGCCGGCGGCTCCCTCCGCGCTGACCGACGCTTTAGGAAGTCAAGCATCGCGACTAGGGCGTTGGAATCGCGTCGAGAATGCGCGAGACGACATTGTCGCTCGTCACGTCCTCCGCCTCCGCCTCATACGTGATGAGCACACGATGGCGCAGCACATCCGGTGCGATCGACTTGACATCGTCCGGCGTCACGTACGCCCGATCGTGCAGGAACGCAAGTGCGCGCGATCCCTGCGCCAGTGCCAGCGTCGCGCGCGGACTCGCGCCGAACTCTATGAGTGGCGCAAGATCGGGGAGCTTCGCATCCTTGGGATTGCGCGTGGCCTCTACGATGTCGACTATGTAATCCACGATACGATCGTCCATGTACAGTTCGCCGATTCGCTTGCGTGCGGCCAGTATCGCCTGCGGCGTTGCGACATGGTTCACAGGAATCTCGTCCTTGCCCGCCATTCTGCGCAGCACTTCCTTCTCTTCGTCCCGGGTGGGATATCCGACGTGCAGCTTGAGCATGAAGCGGTCGATCTGCGCTTCCGGCAGCGGATACGTCCCTTCCTGCTCGATGGGATTCTGAGTCGCGAGCACCAGAAACGGTTCTTCCAGAACGTACGTCGTGCCGCCGATCGTCACCTGCTTCTCTTGCATCGCCTCGAGGAGTGCGGCCTGCACCTTGGCCGGCGCTCGATTGATCTCGTCGGCGAGTATGATGTTTGCGAAAATCGGACCCTGCTTCACCGAGAAGTGACCGGTCGATTGATCATACACCT
>JBDTIP010000013.1:0-18804 GCA_039936295.1 Gemmatimonadaceae bacterium | reverse complement strand
GGATTCGGACCGCGATGATATCTGCGTCGACGTTGACGCCGTAGATGGCAGTGACGAGAGGTTGCCGGCGGTTGCACGGTCGGTCCTTTACCGCGTTGCACAGGAAGCAGTGAGCAACGCGCGCCGGCATGCATCTCCGACTACCATCGGGATCCGCCTTCGACTCACAAGAGACACCGCGTCACTCGAAGTCCTCGACGACGGAAAGGGCTTCGAGCTGGCCAGTGCGTCAGGCCCGCGAGCCGGAATTGGCCTCTTCACGATGCAGGAACGCGTGTCACTCGTGGATGGCGAGTTTTTGATCGACAGCAGTCCAGGCGCCGGCACCAGAGTTCGCGCATCGATACCACTCCACATCATACCTTCCACTTCACCGGAATGAGCAACGTCATGGCTGATCCACCGATTCGCGTAGTCCTGGCTGACGATCACGCCGTGGTTCGGGCTGGCCTGAAGGCGGTGCTCAGTGCATCGTCTGGCATAGAAGTAGTCGGTGAAGCCGGCGATGGAGCGGAGGCGGTCGAACTTGCCGTGCGACTGGATCCCGATGTCGTGATCATGGATCTGTCCATGGGTGGCGCCGATGGCATAGCTGCGACGCGCGACATCGCGGACCGAAAGCTCCGAGCGCGCGTTCTCGTGCTCACCATGCACGCGGAAGAGGATTACCTGTTGCCAGTGCTTGAGGCCGGCGCGGCCGGATATCTGATGAAGAACGCTGCCGACCGTGAGCTCGTCGATGCTGTGCGCACGGTGGCGCGCGGCGAGATGTTCGTGCGGCCGAGCGCTGCCAGGATTCTCGCACAGCGCGTTACTCAGAAGAACCCAATCGACGCAGAGCGCGCCCGCTTCGAGCGGCTCACGGAGCGCGAACAGAACGTGTTGCGCCTCACCGCACAGGGCTACTCCGCGCCGGAAATCGGCGAACGCCTTTTCATCAGCCCAAAGACTGTAGACACCTACAAGCAACGTATTGGCGACAAACTTGGCCTCACGCATAGAGCCGAGTACGTGGCGCTCGCGTTGAAGCTGGGTTTGCTGTCGTAGTACGCGCAGGCGCGCGTGCTACTTCTTCGTGTCCAGCTGCGCCAGCAGCGTTGCGACCGCAGCATCGAGCTGCGAATCGTTTCCGGAATAACTCTCGCCCATCGGGCGCGTTACCTCGACATCCACCGGACGCGGATGCAGTTCCATATCCTTGCCATCCAGGCTGGTGATTCGCGTTGATGGCAGACGCTCTGTCGTGCCATCGATCAACGTGGCGCCTGATGTGAAGATTATCCAACCAGCTGTCGGCTCGCCGACTACCTTGCCTAGTTTGAGCGTACGGTATCCCTGCGTGAAATCCTCGCCGTCGCTCAGCGTGTGCTGGTTTGTCACGAGCACGGTGGGGCGCTCGAGGGAACGCTGACCAAGCTGGGTGCGCGCTGATACGGTTGGAAGATCTCGGCTCTTCATGTCAAGATACGGAGCACGGGCCAGCACGTCCATGGCGTAGACATTGACGAAACCACCATTGTTGTTGCGCACATCGATCACGACTCCTTCACGCGTCATGTTCTGTGCGTCCAGGTCGACGTACAACTGGCTGAGCGCATCCTGCGACATATCGTACATGTGCACGTAACCAAGACGCCCATGGCTCGCCTTCTCGACATACTCGCGGCGTTGCTCGACCCAGGCGCGATAGAGCAGTTCCTTCTCGGTCGCCGTGTTCACAGGACGTACGGCGACTTCGCGAGTTGTTCTGGTTGCAGCTGGCGCAATACCCAGCACCGTACGGTGTCCGATGGTGTAGGCCAGCAACTCTTCAAGGTTGCTGTTGCCAGATAGCCGCGTGCCGTTGATGCTCGTCAGGTACTCGCCAACTTTGATACCAGATACGTCAGCTGGCGACAGCGGCACTACTTCCGTTATGCGAAACTGGCCGCTGAGCTCGTACGCGGCGCGATCGAAGCCCAGCCCAAGACGCCCCGCGTAGGGCACGTGGGGTGCGGTCGAGCCTATCCCCGAGTGCGACGAGTTGAGCTCTCCAACGAAGAGTGAAAGCAGCCGCCGCATCTCACCCGGCGTCTCTGCACCTGCGATCCGCTGTGAGTACTCGGTGCGAATCGCGTTCCAGTCCACGCCGTTCATCGTTGGGTTGAAGAAGTTGTCGCGCAGATAGCGCCATGCCTGTGCAAACACCTCCATTTTCTCCTGCGAGAAGTCGACATCCATTTCGGCGGAGACAGCGAGAGGCTTCGCGACGCGGGCTTCGACGCTGATGCTGTTCATGTGGCCGCCTTCGAGGTAGAAGACGTCCTTGCCGTCGGGGGACCACTGCGCACCCGACTTGCGCCCCTCGCTCGACGTCAGCTGTCGTGCGACGTGAGCGCCCTTCGCCAGGTCATCCAGCGGATATGTGTAGAGGTTGGTCTGTCCAGCCGCACCCGCAGTGAGCAGCGCGGTCTTCCCGTCGGGACTGATCGATATATCAAAGACGTCGACTTCCACGGGAAGCAGCGAAAGTCTTTCGCGAATCCCATCCAAATCGATCCTGACCGGTTTCGCAGGCTGTTTCGCTTCGCTACCCCGCTTGGTGGTATCGTTGGCTGAGCTGTCCATTCTCTCAGCTCGAGCGGTGTCACGCCGAGAAGAAGGCTGCTGCCGGCGAACCTGCTGTTCTGTCAGCGGTGATGGTTGGCGTAGGGGCTGTTCGTGAAAGAGATCGCGGAACTGGTCTTCGCGGAAGTGTGGCGTGCGCGGAATGAGGTCGACGCGCGCGAGCTGCCGAGTCTCTGTGCGCTGGCCGGTTGAAAGCAGCAAGTAGGTGCCGTCACGACTCCATTCGACGGAGCTGCTGGACGTGTTGGCGAGAAACGTTACTGGGCGACTCTCTCCTCCGGCCACGCTCACGACTTGCACGTTGGTGAAATCGCGCGGACCGGCTGTAGCTGTGTACGCGACCCATCGGTTGTCCGGCGAAAATTTTATGTCCGTGCGACCGAGAAATGGCGGACGGTTGAGTGATGCCGTAGCAAGAAGTCTGTCGGTACGGCCTGGCAGGTCGATCACGCGTAGCTCGTGCGCGTCACGCGTGTAGGCGATGTGCAGTCCGTCCGGTGACCAGGCGGGTGACACGTCGCTCGACGTACCGCGCGTGAGCTGGGTCTCGGTGCTGGTCGTGAAATCGTAACTGTAGAGGTGCTGCGTACCGTCACGATCGCTTGTGTAGACGACTCGCTTGCTGTCGGGTGCCCACACGACTTGATCTTCGGCCGCTGGAGTGTTCGTTACACGCATGGCGCTGCCGCCGTCCCTGGCTGAGGCGGCGAACACTTCCCCATGCACGATGAAGACAACCTTCTTCCCGTCGGGCGACAGCGCGAACTGCTGAATGTCGCCAGTGAAGACGTGATGCACGACGCCAGTGACAGAAGGCGATCCGCGAAGCGTGATCGGCACGGCTGCGGTCTCGTGGGTTCTCACATCGTAACGCCAGATTCCAAAGTGGCGCTCGAACACGATCGCGCTGCCGTTGGCAGCGATCGAGGGCCACAGGACGCGCCCGTCCTTGAAAGTGGTAAGCTGGTTCGCGGCAGCGTTGGCCGATGCAGGCTGACTCCACAGATTGGCCGCTCCGCTCCGATCGGAAACGTAGTAAATCATCGCGCCATCGGGACTCCACATCGGCCATCCGCTCTTTGCCCCCATGGCAACGATCGGCGTGTAGCTCGGCGTACCGTGATCATCGCGGACGAGATCGATTTCGCTTTCGTCGAGGTGACTGCGGCCCTTGCGCCACCACTGACCACGCGAGACGCCGCGCGCCGTTATTGCGAGCGCCGCTCCGTCCGGTGACGGCGCTCCCCAGTACTCCGCCGCGTATCTGTCGGCGGCAACCGGCATCGGCGTGCCACCGGCAGAATGGACGCGATACTCATCGCTCATCCCCGATATGTCATTGCGGCCCGAGGAGAAGTACAACCACTTGCCGTCGTGCGACCAACTATCGAGTTGCTCGGGTTGGTCGTCGTATGTGATTCGCGTGAGTTCGCCCGTTGCAAGCGCGAGCACATAGATGTCGCCGTTCCCGGTGCGCGTGGATACGAACGCCATGCGTGTGCCATCGGGGGAGTACAGCGGCCTGGATTCGTCTGCCTCGTTGGACACCAGCAACCGCGCGTCTCCGCCGTGTGCGGGAACAGTCCAGATGTCACCCGCCGAAACGAATGCGATCTCGTTACCGTCTGGAGAGATACTGGGTTCGGAGTAGGATGGGAGCGCCGTTGGAACAGCGATTTCGTGTGTTGCGCTGGGACGCTGGACGAACAGCGATCCGCCCGGGGCGGCGGCTATGGCAGCGGACGCGGCGAGGACGACACGGGAGGGGAACAACATGGCGGCGAAGAGGCGAGGGTTTGGCGCCGAATCTGATCGGCGACGAACCCATTATGCACTACGAGCCCGCGCGCCGCTAGCGCCCAGCGGACCAAGACTGAAAACCCGCCCCGCTGGTTCGGCGAAACGGGTTACAAGTTCGGCAGTGATGCGGCCTCCCGCGCTTACGCTGATCCCTCGGCGATCGCGCCAGCGACTGTGGTGGCTATACGCTCGCCGATTCCATTGTTGACCATGCATGGGACAGTGTCGCCTGAGAGTTCGCCGGGTCGCGCCGATGCGCTAACCTGATTCGCGATGACGCTGGACGTATCGGATCCGCGCAGTGTCGTACGAACTTGAAGCGTGACTTCGTAGCGTGTTACGTTCGGTACGCCAGCAACCTCACCGCAGTTGAGCAGCTTGCCGAGCGAAGTTCCGCCGAAGTCGGCGCCCGAGCGTTCCCGCGTTCCCTCAATCACGTGGGCGGCGGAATCGTACCGGGTAATCGTGAGACCGAGGCGACTGTAGGCGATCGGGAGGTACTGCCACGTCGTGAGCACCGGAGCGTGAACGTCGGACCACGTCACCGGGCTGCCGGGTACGCCGTACGTACCGAGGTCGGTGTCGCCGTAAGGTATGTGCTTGAGGGTCGGATCCTGGCTGGATCCGCTTGTTGATCCGCTGCTGGCACAGGCTGTTACAACGAAAACACTTATCAGTGCGAACGATTTCATGACTCCCTCCGCGGTCTGAAGTTCCGTGAAGGCGCCGGCGACGGCGGCACCACGTCGGAAGGTATCGTTGCAAGGGGCCGGACGACAGGCCGCTGCACGGCTTAGCTTTAGTTGACGGACACAAATTACAATACCCTGAATCGGGTTGAATACCGACATGTATGCATTATTGCAAGCTGCCGAAGATCAGGTAACGGCTTCCGGCCTGTTGCTGGAGTATGCTGGGTTCCTTGGCTACTTCGGTGTATTTGGACCGCTCGGGTTCCGGTGGCTGGTCATTTCGCGAACGAGCGCACGTCAAACAGAGTTTGCCAGATCTGACGGCTCACTCGACGCAACGCTCGGAGCCGCCGAGATTGGAGCGGCGCGAATTGGTATTTTCGGGGCGCTGTTCATGCTGCTCAACCTTGTGCTCGATATCGCAGCTAGCGCAGCGGACAAGGGAACGTCCTTCGTCACCGCGTTCACTGGCGGCGGTGCAAGCTATGTTGTTGCGCTCGTGTTCGCCGTCCTGTTTCTCGTATTTTTCGCTATTGCGATGAAACGCGTGCGTGCAGCATGGATCCTTGCTGGACTGACTGGCATTGCTTACGCTTTTAGCAGCATCACTTCTGGGAAATGGACGTCACTGATCAATCCGATCCACGAAGTAGCAGCGTCGCTCTGGATCGGCACGCTGTTCGTGCTCGTTGTAGCAGGACTGTCGGCGATTCTCCGCAGCCCCCTCTCCAGCGATCGGCGCGGCGCGCTTGTCGCAGATCTGATCGGCGACTTCTCACCTGTCGCGATTGGAGCGTCGCTGTTGCTCGTGGTTACCGGTGTCACGACTGCGTGGCGGCATCTCAAGTTTCTTGCCGCGCTCTGGACCACGTCGTATGGCTACACGCTCGACATCAAGCTTGTCTTCGTGCTGATCGTTGTTTTGCTCGGCGCGTGGAACTGGCGGCGCATGCGGCCGCGACTTGGCGCGGAAGCCGCCGCGCACGAGATCCGCAAAAGCGCGAAGTTCGAGCTGTTCTTTGCTAGCGTGGTGCTGGTAATTACCGGAGTGCTCGTCACTCTTCCGTCGCCGCGTCTACCACACTAGGAGCGACGCCGTCGTGTCACGGCGACACCGGCGGCGACACCGGCGGCGACACTGGCGGTGACGCAACGGCGCGTGTTGCATGGTCAGGCGGTGCTGGCATCACGCCGCGCGCGATGTAGATAGGCTGCATCGCCGCGCGCAGCCCGGGCAGTCTGGATGCAAACCAGATTCCAGCGGCGACTGACACGGCGCCGCCGAAAAGAATGGTGTATTCGGAGCCGATACGCGCGGCGACAGCACCTGCGAGCAGGCTGCCAATTGGTGCAGTCCCGAGAAACGCCATGACGTAGTACGCCATCACGCGTCCGCGCAGGCGCTCGTCGACCAGCGTCTGGATTATGGTGTTGATCGATGCCATCTGCACCATGAAGCCCGCGCCGACGATGGGCAGGATCGTGAGCGAGATCCAGAGGCTGCGTGATAGCGCGAAAGCAATGAGCCCGAGCCCGAACGTGACCGTTGCGGCCGCGCTCACGTCCTCGAGTCCGAGCACGGACGTGCGCGATGCGAGATAGAGCGCCCCGAGGAATGCGCCAACCCCGGTTGCCGTCATAAGGAAGCCGAGTGTGTGTGCATCACCGTGCAGAGTCTGTGTAGCGATCGCCGGCATCAGGACAGTGTACGGCATGCTCATCATGCTCACGATCGCAAGCAGAAGCAGCGATGTACGGATGGGTAGTGAGCCGCGAATGTACTGCAATCCCGCGCGCAGCTCCTCCATCACATGTGTGGTGACGGGTTCGCGCTCTGCTCGCGTCACGTGCATGGCTAGCAGCGATGCTATGACGGCGACATAGGAAATAGCGTCGAGCATGAAGCACCATCCCTCGCCCGCCAGCGCGATGATCATTCCGCCGATGGACGGTCCAATTATGCGGCTGGCGTTTACCATCGTCGAGTTGAGTGCTATCGCGTTGGCGAGGTAGCTGCGATCCTCTACCATTTCCACGACGAACGCCTGGCGTGCGGGGGTATCGAACGAGTTGATCGCTCCCTGCGCGAGCTGCAGAAGCAGAATCTCGGTGACGTTGATTACGCCGGTGAACGCCAGGATCGCGAGCGCGAGCGATTGCAGCATCGACAGCACCTGCGTCACAACGAGCACAGTATGGCGGTTCCACCGATCTATCAGCACGCCCGCGAACGGACTGATCAGCAACGTCGGAATCTGACTGCAGAAACCAACGACGCCAAGGAGAAACGCCGAGCCGGTCAGCCGGTAGACCAGCCAGCTCGTCGCGATTCGTGTGATCCAGGTGCCGATCAGCGACACGCTCTGGCCGCTGAAGAACAACCGGTAATTGCGGCTGCTGAGCGCGCGACCGATTCCAAGTCGCCGAATCGGTTTGACTGACGGAGATGTGGTGGGAGAAGGTGGCTCGGGAGCGGTCATAACGTCATGCCGCGTCGTCACGGTTCAAGTAGCTCACGTTTCAAGTAGCACGCTGCCGCGGCTTGCCTGGGCACGGCGGCGCATCGAGCGCGACGATCAGCGCTCGTCAGCTACTGCTGTACCAGCTGGCATAGCTTCGAGCGGCTGGATCCATTCGTTAGCCCAGTCTCCGATCGCTGCGATCGCTACTTCCAGTGCTCGTCCCTTGGGCGTGAGATCGTACTCTATGCGCACCGGCGTTGTGGGGAATACGTGGCGCTCGAGGACACCCTCGACTTCCAGTTCGCGGAGACGCTCGGCGAGCATCCTGTCGCTGATCTCCGGTACGGATTCACGAATTTCGTGGTATCTGACGTTGCCGGCGAGCATGGCGCTGATGATTGCACCCGTCCAGCGTCGCCCAATAAGCTCGACCGCCTTGTGATACCTGGGGCAAATCGACTCGTGGCTCATAACCTGTATGTAAGCATGGGCGTGAGGCGTTGACAATAGTTACTTATCTGAATATAGTAGCTAAGTATTAGTTATGTATCTAGGACGATCGTTCGCAACTTTCAATGTGAGAGGAAGGAGAGAGATGTCAGCTACAGCAGATAGCGTCGCACGCGCCGGCAACAGCAATGCAGGCACGTGGAAGATCGACCCTGCGCATTCGGGGGTGACGTTCATGGTGACTCACCTGATGATTTCGAAGGTTCGAGGGAACTTTGGGGATGTTTCAGGTACGGTTGTGACCGACGGAACGCCAGAGGGATCCAAGATCGACGTCGAGATCGGGGCGGCCAGCGTGTCCACGCATGACGCCGGACGAGACACGCATCTCAGGTCGGCGGATTTCTTCGATGTGGCAAAATTCCCGAAGATCCATTTTGTCAGCACATCGATCAAGCCAAAGAGTGATACCGAGTTTCGCATCGCTGGCAATCTCACGATCCGCGACGTGACGCGTCCGGTGGAGATGGAGGCGACGAGCGAGGGCTCGAGGCGGGATCCGTGGGGGAATGACCGCGCCGGATTCAGCGCCACATTGAAGATCGATCGGCGCGATTTCGGACTGACCTGGAACCAGGCGCTTGAGGCTGGCGGTGTAATGGTGTCGAACGACGTAAAGCTGAGCATCGACGTCGAGCTCACGCACGCAGCGGCATAGAATCGGTATTTAGCACGGATTATGCCCCTTCTTGCGGTCTTGCGGGATCAATACGGTACACCAGCGAACTCGACGAGGTGGGGATTATGATACGTGGGACCAGGAGCAGTGCATTCGCAGTCGCGCTCTGCGCGGTAACGATGCTTGGAGCGTGCAAGAAGGGCGAGTCGAACGCGACTGACACCACCACAATGGCCAGCGCGGACACCTCGATGAAGGCCGGTACAGGCTCGAGCACATCGATGAACGCTGCGGCGTCGGCCCCGGCAGCCATGACCGACGCGCAGGTCTTCGCGATGTTGGCTGCTGCGAACCAGGGTGAGATAGCCGCTGGCAAGATGGCTGAAACGAAGGCGACGAGCGCTTCGGTCAAGGCGTTCGCGCGCGACATGGTGACGGCACACACCGGGTTGCTGAACTCGGGCAACGCACTCGCCAGGAAGCTGAACATTACGCCCGACACGGCGGCGGCAGATTCGATCAATGCGATGAATCAGTCGACCGCATCGACGCTGTCATCCACGCCAAAGGGTGCGGCGTTCGATTCTGCGTACGTGAACGCGCAGGCGGCCGGTCATCAGTACGTGCTTGACCTGGTGAAGCGTGCCGAAGGGCAGGCGCAGAACGCGCAGCTCAAGGCGGCGCTGCCTGGTATCGAGGCAAAGGTTCAGCAGCACTTGGACCGAATCCAGGGTATCCGGAGCAAGATGAAGTAGCTGGCGTCGGCCCCAGCGGGCTGGATATCGATCGGTCATTTCTTGATGGCGTGGAGCGTCGCTCGCGAAGGACGCTCCACTATCTGGTTGTCGCAATGCAGTCAACTCCGACAACCGAGGTCAAGTACCTGATTCAGAGGATGGTGCCAATCTTCCTCTCGGACATGAACCGCGCGCACGCGCTCAGGGAGCAGTTCTGAGTGCGGGCGCGCACGTAGTTGTGCGATAAATCAATCTGATCGCCGCTGCGCTGCTCCTGGTCCGGTTTCTGCCTTCTATCCGTTCCAGCTGGCCTCGCGCTGATGTCGGGCACTCAAACGCCATTACGCTCGTTTTATCCCTTCTCACCGTCGCGCCTCGCGCGAGGAGAACCAAAGTGACATCGCGATTTCCGAAGTTGCAGTGGTGCGTCGCGATCGTGGCGTCCGTCGCGACCATGTTAATCGTCGGCGCGCCGCATTGGGCGGCGGCCCAGTCGGGCATCGTAGGTGGCTGTGGCGGACCTGTCTGCACGACCGCTACTGCTAATATCAGCGTGCAGAACTTCACCGTTGGCTCCGCCAACAACATCACCGGCCCGCGAACTATCATGGTGTCCGTTCGCCATTCCGACCATACTTCGTCGTGTGCGAAGATCAAGCAGGTCGTCATACGCGCGCCGCGCGACGGTGCGGTTCGAGACATCGGTTCGGTGACGCTTCCAGATGGCGGGTCGTGCAACTTTGGACCGGACGTCGTATCGATTCCGGTGGTGTCGTTTTCCGACACCGAGATCGCCGCGTGCACGGCTCCCATCTACAGAAAGCTGCATGTCGTGCTGCGTGCTGATAATCTCGCCGGCACCCTGGTCGACGATACGGGCAACGGATCGGATGATTACGTCAACGTGCGCGCGGTCGTAACGTGCACGCGCGACGCCCCGAATGCGCAGACCTCTGCGTCAGTGACGATGCACGTAAGCTCACTCACCGTGGCTGCCAATCCGCGCGTATATACGGGCGCGTGTCCGACCACCGTTACATTCACCGCGTCATACGTGGCCAGCGTCCCTGGTCCTCTCTCAACTGTCTGGACGTTCTCCGATGCATCGTCTGCAACGAGCACGACCGAGGCGAAGGCCGGCTACAACACGGTGACGCTGAACGAGAATGTCAACGCGTCCCGCAATACAACGGTCAAGGTCACGCTCAATGCGAACGGCGGGCAGATGACGTCTCCGCCGGTTGCATTCAGGGTGGATTGCCGGTAACGCGCCATCGACTCCGGACGACGCCTCTTGGTCAACGCGTGCTATCGCCGACGTTACGGCGTGATCGGGAACGGCGCGTTGCGGAATACTTCAGCTTCGGTTTTGTAGCGCCCAGGCTGCGTCTGCTGCTGCATGGGCCGTCGCGACTGCGTCATGGGGACTGGCGCAGGCGCAGGCAATACAGCGGCGGGCACTGCGGCAACCGTCTGTGCAGGCGTGATTGCTGCTGGTGTGACAGATAGCGAAGTAGCTGCCGGCAGCGGTGCCCTGTACGTAACCAGTTCTGCGCGCGCCGGCGCAGGTGCGCGTCGCGCTTCCGGAGATCGCTCCACCGCTGAAATCACGTCACGCTGTCCTGTTGTTGGAGCGAGCGTCAGCGACGATGCAGACGACGCGGCCGACGCTGCATCGAGATCCTTTGCCAGATCGCCCGAGGGCTTCGCCGGTCCGCTGCACGCAGCCACTCCGACGGCGGTTGCCAGCGTCATCCCTGCAAGCCGAGCCAAGCCACGTTTCGTCACGATACCCTCCGCGGGTTCAATCACTGCAGAATCTATCGTAATGATACTCCTCGGAACACGAAACGAGCCATTTGACTCGCGTAGAGCCACTTTGGAACGACCGTCCGAGAAAATTTGCGTTAGGATCGCGGATCATGAGCCGAAGTGCTGCGTTTCCTGCACGGAATGAGTGGTCTTATCAGCGATATAGGGGTACACAACGGGTGGACACGTTTCTCGGGCGAGCACTGACCGACGCGGCAACTGGGCTGCCGAACTTACCGTATTTTCGCATCATCCAGAACTGGGAGGAACGCCGGGCGCGGCGGCGGAAGACGCAGGTCCGTGTTGTGAGGGTATCGGTTTCTGGTGGCGGCGAGGGGTCGCGGCGCGCGCTCCTCTGGCGGCTGTGCCAGGAGCTGCGGACATCGGACCTCATCGCATCCGAAGGGCGTGACCTCTTCCATATCCTGTTGACCTCGCCGGACGCGGAGAACGCTCTGGCTATCTCGGAGCGTGTAGAGCGCCTTGGCGCATCGCTCGCCGTGGCCGATCCGAAAGGGAACGAACCACTGGTGTTGCGGACTGAGGTGGAGCCACCGGCAGCCGAGATCCCGGAGCAGGGTCCGTGCGACCCGCGTAACGTACACGAGCTGATCAAGCCTGAGACTGGGACGTAGACAATCAGTAATGGAGCCGACCCAGCCGGTTTGAAGTAGTGCTAACTGCCCGGAGCGGTAGTGCTGCAGTAGTGCATGCAGTAGTGCATGCGGTAGTGCATGCCGGAGTGTATGAAACCTGGCGCTGGCCGCAGTCGCGATCGTACCGCATTTTTCAAGGCCTACCAATAGCTCACCAATAACAGTGGATGTATCGCTTGACAGACGACCTCATCGCCGCAGGCTTCTGCGCACTACTGTGCCTCGGTGCGAGCGCGTCCGCGACCGCAAACGCGCAGACGCGTGTGACCCCTTCGCAAGCGGCCGTTTTGCATCCGGCCGTTTCGCACCCTGCCGTTTCGCACCCTGCCGTTTCGCAGCCGACGGCTGAAGAGTTCGTGCTACGAGCTGGCAACGACACCGTGGTCGTCGAGGATGTGCAGCAGAACGGAAACGATGTCAGCTCGGCACTCGATGCACGTGGTCGCGGGCGGTATACAATCGACGCGAAAGTTGATTCGCAAGCACTGGTGTCGCGGCTCGAGGTAAGCGCTTTCCCGCCGGTTGGCTCAACGCCCGTAGCGCATGTGGTTATTGCAATCGTGGATGACAGCGTGTTCGCTCAGATAGGTACCGGGATTGAGCGTACAACGACGAAAGTCGGCGCGATTCCATGGGTGAACGCGTCGCTAAGCCTGCTTCAGCTCGCGATCCGTCGCGCGCGCCACACCGGAGGCAATTCGGTGTCGGTGCCTCTGTTTGTCGTAGAGGGCGGCGGATCCACCGTTATGTCCACCGTGACGCAAAACGGCGCCGATTCCACCAATGTGACGATAGGTGGTGTAGAGTTGCGGCTGCACACATCCGCCGACGGAAGTATTCTGGGCGGCGTAATTCCGGCGCAAAATGCAGTGATCCTGCGCCGGACGATTCCATATTCGGCCGCCGGCGTTGCTCTGGCCAAGCCCAACTACATGCCGCCAGCGAATGCGCCGTATGTGGGGGAAGACGTGAGAGTAACAACCCCCAGTGGGTTCGCTCTCGCCGGCACGTTGACCATGCCCAAGCGACATTCCGGGCGCGTTGCGGCAGCTGTGCTGATTACCGGATCCGGTCAGGAGGATCGCGACGAATCGATTCCCGCGGTAATCGGATACAAACCTTTCAAACAGATCGCCGATACACTCAGCAGTCGCGGGATCGCGGTGCTACGGCTGGACGACCGCGGCTATGGCGACTCTGGTGGCAATCCATCGACGGCGACCACGGCGGATTACGCGAATGACATTCGCGCCGCGCTCGCGTACCTGAAATCGCGACCGGACATCGACGGTACGCACCTCTTTCTCATTGGTCACAGCGAGGGAGGCGACATAGCGCCGATGATTGCCGCGACCGATCCTTCGCTAGCCGGGATCGTGACGCTTGCCGGACCCGCGCTTACGGGAAGAGCGATCAGCCATGCTCAGGTGAGATACGCGGTCGACCACGACTCAGCGTTAAGCGCGACTCAGCGTGATTCGATTGTGCATGCACAGGATGCCATTCTGGATTCTGCCGCAACGACACAGCCGTGGGTGCGATACTATTTGATGTATGACCCACTGATAACTGCCAAACTGGTGCGGGTGCCGGCGCTGGTGTTGCAGGGCGGAAGTGACCATCAGGTCACTGCCGCTCAAGCCGAAGCGCTCGGTGCCGCCTTTCGCGCTGGCGGTGACAAAGACGTGACCGTGCACGTCTTTCCGAGGGTGGACCATCTCTTTCTGACCGACCCGGTCGGCGAACCGGGCAATTACCCCGCGCTCGCTTCCAAAACCATCGGACCCGATGTTCTGGGAACGCTGGCGGACTGGATAGTGAAACACTCGAAGCACGACTAACTCAAACAGTGAGATCAATACCGATGCGCGTTCAGACTGCCGTCGCGATCGCAACACTCGCATGTGTCCCGCTCGGATCTGCCGGTGCGCAATCCATCGAGAGTGTACTGGCGAAGTATGTGATTGCGCGTGGAGGGATGGCGAAGATCGAGGCAGTGCACACACTGCGAACGAGTGCACACATAACGATCGGGCAGGCCAGCGGCACTATTACGATCGACCAGGCGCGGCCAGCGTTGTTGCGCATGGACATGATGATTGTCGGATCACATTACGCACGTGGATACGACGGCACCAAGGGCTGGCAGGCACTAATCGCGGACACTGGCGGTGTTCAGGTGATGCCGCCGCTCGATACGCGCAATTTCGCCATCGAGGCGTCGTTCGATGGTCCGCTCGTGGAGCCGAAAGTGGGCGGAAACAAGGTGTCGCTCATGGGCCGTTCGATGGTGGACGGAAGGAACACGTACAAGGTGCAGGTTGTTCTGAACGGCGGCGGTGGATATGTCGACTACTACTACCTCGATCCAAATACGTACCTGCCGGTGGTGTGGGAAGGCTCGCGGCTCGTGAACGGCCAGATGCTGATGTTCACAACGCATTTCCGTGCGTACAAGACCTTTGGCGGCCTGCCGTTTCCGATCAAGGTGGAGACGTCGACCAACGGCACACCGCCGCAGACTACGACTGTCGACAACGTCGACATCAATCCGGTTTTCGAGCCGGATCACTTCAAGATCCCGACCTTCGCGAAGCGTAAGGCTCGGTAATAACTAGTTGGTCCGCCCAAACTGGACGGGAGCGCGAACTGCATCGAATGGCATGCCGCGCTCCCGCTGCGTGCTTATGGCCCGTAGCCTGGGGCTGGGGGAGTATTCATGGTGGTGGTGGCCATCTGGGCAGCGACGACGACGGTGCCGGTCATGCCAGGGTGTACTGTGCAGTGGTAGGCATAGGTTCCGGCCGTAGCAAACGTACGAGTGATTGACGTATCGCTACTCACCGCTGTGATGTTCGCCGGAGCACCTGTTGCTGGGGTAAACTGCACTGTGTGCCCAACCGCGCCGAAGGCAAAGGTGACAGTGCCACCCGGTGCTACCGTCACCGTTGACGGATTGAAAGCAAGGTTGACCGTGGCGGCGACTGTAGCTGCCTGTGGTGAAGGGGTCAGTGAGCTGCCGGGTCCTGTCGGCGACCCGCCGGATCCCGATGAGCCGCACGCCGCGAGACTGGCGGCAACACCGAATGCGAGTATTCCTGTTAGAGTGCGCTGCATGTTCTTGTACCTCGTGTAAGATGATATATCACCTATGAATATCTGAATGCGGTTCGCAGCAGCGTCAACCTTGTTGCGAGCGATTGCACCCTGTTCACGGTGAAGCGCCGTTTCACGTCGGCGGACAGGTGACAGCGGCGATTGGCGTAAGTAGCCCATGCGTGCAACAGTCATACTTGTGGACATACATCGCGTGCGAGCATCTGTCGCTCTGTCGCCGATGATCGTTTTTGCCACCGGACTGTGTTGCTGTACCGATCATCCGCTCATTCGAACCGTTGACGGGAATCTCGCGGTCACATACCGGGCCGTAGTCCGGTCAGCTCGGACGCTGGGCGTGACCGCCCGCCATGTTCAGCACGAGCAACCCCCTGGCTTCGCAGTCGCCTTTCGCAGTCGCCCGTGCCAATCTCGTGGTATTATTCTAGTATGCTAGGTAGCAGGGTAGCGCCCGCGAATGGTGAGCCAGCGGCAGCCGACCTTTCGTCAAAGCGGACGATGCACTGGCTGACGGTGTTCGTCGTCTGGTCACTTCCGGCGCTCGTGGCGTCGTATTCCAACTACATCTCTGCCGACACGCAGGGGCATCCGATCGCGTTCTGGCGCGCGCTGGCCACGCAATATCCTGGTTGGTGCGTCTGGATGGTGCTGACGCCGCTTGTATTTGCCTTCGCTCGGCGCTTCCCGGTAGTTCGGCGACCAACTCTGTCGACCATCGCGGCACATGTCGGGCTCATCGCGCTGGCACTCCTGTTGTACACGACGGTTTACGTCTGGACCAACGTCGAGTTCCGGCCGTCGCCACTCACGCTGTCACGTGCGGTAGTCGGGTCCGTGTTCGTAGGCTCGGTGGTGATGACGCTGGTGCTCTACGCGGCTACCATCGCTACGAGCCTGGCCATCGACTACGCGCGACGGGACCGCGAACGAGAGCGTCGCACGCTAGCTCTGGAAGCGCAGCTTGCGCGTGCGGAACTGCACACGCTTCGCGCCCAGCTTCATCCGCACGTGCTGTTCAACGCGCTGCACACGATTGCACTGCTTGCGCGGCGCGATTCCAACGAGGCCATTCGGGTCACGGTGCTACTGGGTAACGTTCTCCGTAGCGTGCTGGACAGCGGCAACACCGATGAACGTCCGCTGCGCGAGGAAATTTCTCTGATCGAGCAATACCTTTCGATTGAGCTCGTCCGGTTCGCCGACCGGCTTCGAGTGGTGTGGGAGATCGATGCGGAGACGCAGGATGCGATGGTGCCTACGCTGCTGCTTCAGCCACTGGTGGAAAATGCGCTCAGGCACGGAATTGCACGGAGCGTGAATGGCGGCACAGTAGTGGTATCAGCCAGGCGCACCAATGACACCGTGTGCGTGACCGTGTGGAACGACGGTCCTCTGCTCTCGCCGACTCGCTCGGGCCGGCGCGGAGTAGGAATCAGCAATACTGAGGAGCGGCTGCACAGGTTATACGGCGATGCGGGCCAGTTGACGATCGCCAACGATCCGCGCGGTGGCGTAATCGTGCGAGTCTGCGCGCCGTGGCGCACCGCCGACGCCGTTCCGGTGCCGGACGATGATCGGCCTGCGTCAGTGATCCCCGCCTACACGCGGTACGCCGGGTCCGGCGAGACGATCCCGGATCTCGTCGTAGCGTCGTCGTCCGACGGGTAGACGAGTCCCATCCTTTAGTACGAGTGCCGCCGCGCCGTCACGGTCTCGGCGGAGCTCAGCGATCTGCTCGATGTTTACGAGAACGGACCGGTGCGCGCGCACAAAGCAACGCGGGTCGAGCTCCTGCTCCAGAGCGCCAAGGGTTCCGCGCAGCAGGTGAGTCTTACCCTGCGAATGAACGACGATGTAGTCGTTGTCCGCGCCGACCCATTCGACGATGTCGACCGGAACCACCAAAGTGCGAACGCCGTGCGGGATGAGGATTCTCTGAGCGTAAGCTTTTTGCGGCTGCATTGGCGCCGGCGCAGAATCATTCCGTGCGAGTGACATCACCGCCTGGGTCAACCGCTCCGCACGCATGCGCGCATGCAGCCGCCGCACGCGTGCCATGCACTTGCCGATCCTCTCGTCGGTGAACGGCTTCACGAGATAATCGGACGCTGCGAGATTGAACGCCTCGATTGCATACGCGGAGTACGCGGTAACGAATACAAAGATCGGAAGATCTTCGACGCCGACCGATTCCTGGAGCGAGCGAACGACGTCAATGCCGTTCATGTCCGGCATCTCGACGTCCAGGAAGACAACATCGGGACGCCGAGCGCGGATAGTCCGCACGGCATCTCGTCCATTTCGGCAGCCCGGGAGAACTTCCACATCGCACAATGCAGCGAGGATGTGGCCGAGTCCGTCTCGGGCGATTGCCTCATCGTCGACGACGAGCGCGGTGAGCGCGACTGCCGGCTCCGTATTGGGACGATCGTCCGCAGCCGCTGGCCGACTCTCGTCGGATGCTGTATGAAGTCGCTGTGCTGTAGTCACAATGGCCGTCCGACGGATGCGCGTGATTGTTGGTCGTTCCCCGGAGTAAGTCGCTCGCCCTATCTATAGAGAATACACCAGAAAGACAAGGTGGGCGAATCCGGCCGTCCAGTGGCGGCTGAGCGGGCATGAACGGCTGGTAATGAGGGGTGCCGGCCAACGGTCGCGGGCAGCCTCAACGGCCAGCGACCAGGAATTGGGCCCGGGCGGTCGGCCAGGCACTGTGATCGGGCCGGTTGGATCTCTCCAAATAGGCGAAATCGGCGTCGTCGCTGGCATACGCCTCTGCTCTCAGGCGCGTCAGGCGCGTCCGCGCGGCGAGCCAGGCTTGGCGAGCCAGCCAGCGCCGAGTGCGTCCGTGACGGATGTGCGACGGCGCCTGCTCGTGAGGATACGCGACCCGTCGCGCATGATGACGCACTCGCGTCGCAGCTCGCGTACGCTGCCACAGTTCACGATCGCCGAGCGATGAACGCGCACAAACATGTGCTGAGGTAGGCGCGCCTCCAGGGACGTGAGCGATTCGCGAAGGAGATAGCGCTTCTCGCCGACGTGTATCACTGCGTAGTAATCGTCTGCTCCGATCCAGTCGATCTCGTTGGCATCGATGCGAGCCACACCCCTGATGGTGTTGACCAGTAGTGGAGCGGTGGTCGCCGCGGCTGGGCGCACGTGCTTCATCAGTGCCTGCAATTCCGCGAGCTGCGTGAGCGCGGCAGATTCCGTTCGCCGCGCGCGCACTCGCTGCATTGCTGCTGTGAATCGCAGGGGGCCTACCGGTTTCATGAGATAGTCTACCGCCGCCGCCTCGAACGCATCGACTGCAAACTCATCGAACGCAGTGACGAAGACGATCGAAGGCATGTGCTCGAAGCCGATCTGGCGGACGACTTCGAAGCCATCCATCTCCGGCATCTGTACGTCCAGGAAAATGATGTCAGGTGAAAGCGTTTCCACACAACTCACGGCCTCGACACCGTTGGCGCACTCGGCGATTATTGTCACATCGGGATGGTCCACGATGAGCTGGGCGATGCCTCGACGCGCCAGCGGCTCGTCATCCACGACTATTGCACGCATCAAGTCGCAAGCACCTCGGATTCGTCCGACAAATCCTCTGCTGCTGCGCGCCACGCACCCGGCGCCGTCGCGGTAACGGTGTAAGGAATAAGTATGACCGCTATCGCGCCCCCGGTTGCTCGAGGGCGCAATTCGAGCGACGCGGTCTGGCCGTACAGCGTGGCGAGTCGCAACGTGGTCGCCGATAGCCCGGTACGCTCCGTGCTCCGGCGCTCCCAACCG
>JBDTIP010000012.1:0-13365 GCA_039936295.1 Gemmatimonadaceae bacterium | reverse complement strand
ACCCGAAGCACCGGCCGCACAGCTTTCACCGGAGGTCTGGGTGGCTGAGGAACGCGACGCATTCGACTGGCACGGCGTTGCCAACCTGACCGTGGCGCCAGCCGACGCGCAGCGCGCCGCGGACGATTGGTCCACTACTGAGTGGGAACGATCGAGTGGGTCCGTTCAGGACCACGTTGCGGCTCTCGTAGCACAGGTCGCGCGGCGGGTTCGTAACGGCGAGCTGGAGATTCTGGGCAGCAAGCAAATGGGCACCGAAGCCGCCCTGGTAGCGGTGCTGTCGGCTCTGCTTTCCGAGCCCGGCAGACAGTAGTGGGCCAGGGCCGCTGCGTCGCCCGACGCCGGCCCACCGCTACACAGCGCGACTCGCCTGCGCCAGAGCGCGCTAGGCGTCGAAGAGCTGTGTTCCAAGTCGTTATATTGACCCGTCGCGCGATTGACGTGCCACTGATATGCGCAGACGTTAACTGTGCGTTGGAATCCAGTGTGGGACAACGACTTACGACTTTCGCCCCCGTAGCTCAGGTGGATAGAGCAGCAGTTTCCTAAACTGTTGGCCGCGTGTTCGAGTCACGCCGGGGGCACTTGCATGGCGTCTGGACCACAATCGGTCCGCGAAATGCAACTACTGTAACCGGTCGGTTGCACCTCGAGCCTTCGACGCCGCCTTGGCGCACGGCGCGGGATTTTGCAGCCGGCAGCAACAGCATTCACGGAGACTACAGATGCGTTTCACGAATTCGATGGGCCGACCGACAGTACGGATCGGCATGCACGGAACTATGGCCCTGGCTGCGGCGTTCGCAGTCGTGGCATGCGGCGGCGGCGAAAAAACCGCAGCGACCGACACAACCGCAGCTGTGGCTGGGACAACCGCAGTCGCGACACCATCCACGACGCCCGCGACCAGCACCGTCGCAGCGGCCCCAATCACGGGCAAGACGATCGATATTAAAATGGTCGGTGACGCCAAGGGTTACCGGTTCGATCCCGCAAACTTCACCGTCAAGGTTGGCGACGGCGCACAGTTCACCAACGTCTCGGGCGGACCGCACCAGGTCACGTTCTGGGCCGATAGCATCCCGGCTGGGCAGGCCGCGCAGCTAACTGCGAACATGCCAAACACGACAATGCCGCTCACTGGGCCACTCGTCACTGCTCCGAACCAGGCGTATGTGGTGTCGTTCGCGGGGCTCAAGCCGGGTGTGTATCACTACTACTGCACGCCACACCTCGCATTGGGCATGAAGGGCATCATAACCGTTCAGTAGTACGGTCGTCGCATACCGGAGTAGGCGGAAGCAGGCTCTAACCGGGTGCCTCGAAGAATCCTGAGGCATCCGTACCGGGCGTGAATCGCGCACCGGGGCATGATCGCGTAGGCACCAAAACCAGTCTGACGACACTGCCGCATCGCTCGATGGCGCCACTCGTAACTACGTCGGAGACGCAACGTGCGGGTGGAGCGCCAGGACGACGGCGACGTGTCTCGCTGGCCATCTCGTTCTTGGTGCGATGAAAGACGCTACGTTATCGCTGATCCAGAAACAGCGTGACCGGTCCGGATTGGCGCCTGCTCGCATGGTTTGATCGCGATCTTCATCAGAATCTTCCTGGGCGCGCGAACTTGCGTTGAGTCACCTGGATCGTACATTCTTGTACGGATCTTGGCTCTCGCACGCTCCGCCGCGCTGCGGTTGTTACGCTCACCCCAACTACATGGGAGGAAGCAACGTGACTCTACCTGCTGATCACGGCACCCCACGCCGGGAGGGCGCAAGCTGGCGCGCGATCGCTGCGGTAACAGTGGTGAATGGTTTGCTCGTGGTGGCTGCTATTGTGCTTCCGCCAGGGTGGGGAGGCGCAGTCCACTGGTTCGTCGTTGCTTTGATCGCCGTCGTGCTGCCCGGGCTCACCATTGCGCTCATTCGGGTGTTCAGGGAACCGACGAGCATTGTGTTCCGTTTAGCGTTTGTGGCGATGTGGCTGGCGATACTCTGCATGGGCGCATCCGAGTTGATGCCGCGTACTGCGAGGCAAAATGTCGGGAGCTTCGTAGTGCAAGTGCTGTTAGTCGGTGCAGTTGTGGCCGTGTTCGTAGAAACACGGCGCATCCGGAACCGGGAAGCACCGCGTCCGTTGTAGCCGGCTAGACACTAGTCAGATTGCAGCGCCGGGCGCGGCGCGAGTGTGCCAGTCCCGACTATTCCGCTGCGTTTATGCACGTATGGTGTCGTGTCGGAGCCCTCTGCGTCTTGGCGCTTCGCCGAGTCTACGTTGCCGAGCATCGCCGCCAGACAGCCCAACTGTTCGCGCTTCGTGCCTCGCGTGTGGATGCGACGCCAGCGCGACGTCGATCGTTCCATAGCAGGTCGCAGCCTCGCGGGTCGTCTAGTGTCAGGCTATATCTATATGTCATGAAGCTTGATGCCACGTGACATTGCTACCTGAGGCTCGCGGCGTGCCGCGCGCGCTCGCCGCTCGGGACGTCGTCCATCGGTATGGCGATGCAGTGGCGTTGGAGGGCGCGAGCATCGAAGTCGCCGCCGGCCACACACTCGCCGTCGTAGGCGAGAGTGGCTCTGGGAAGACCACACTGCTGCGTTGCTTCAATCGAATGGTCGAGCCCGACTCCGGACGAATCGAGGTGGGCGGAGTCGATGTCCGTTCTCAACCCGTCATAGAACTGCGCCGCAGCATTGGATACGTGCCGCAGGATGGCGGACTCATGCCGCACTGGCGCGTCGCACGCAACGTTGCGTTCGTCCCATCGTTGCTGGGACTTCAGTCGCCGCCAACTGCTGCGGCCGACGCACTCGAAGTCGTGGGAATGCCCGCTACCCGGTTCGGCAGCCGCTTCCCACACGAGCTCTCTGGTGGACAACGACAGCGCGTCGCACTTGCTCGTGCCCTGGCCGCCCGACCCGGTGTCATTCTGCTCGACGAGCCATTCGGCGCTCTCGATGCCATCACGCGTTCGGATCTGCACGAGGCATTCGAGAATGCGCGCGCGGAGTTTCCGGTAACCATGCTGCTGGTCACTCATGACCTCGCCGAGGCAGGGCGGCTGGCGGACCAAATCGCGGTGATGCACTCCGGCCGCGTCGAGCAGATCGGATCGATGGCGGAGTTGCGAGAATCATCGGCGACGAGTTACGTCGCGGCACTCGTTACACGCTCGGCTCGCGGAGCGGCATGAGATCCTGGACTGTCCAGCTTGCGGCGCGGCTGTTTATCCTGCCTGCCGCAGTCGCCGGCGTTGGCGCCGGCGCCGGCGCTCAATCGCCGCATTACGGCAACACTTTCGTCGCAACCGACAAGGCGGTTGTCGTTGCGTCCAAGCCGTTTGGCGAATCCTACATACTGTGCGAGATGTTCGCGCAGCTGCTTGAGGCGCATGGTATCCCCGTTGTGCGACGCCCAGGGCTCGGCGCCACGGAAGTCGCGTTCTCAGCGCTCCGACGCAACGCGATCGATGTGTATCCAGAGTACACCGGCACTGGACTGCTGGCCATCCTGCACGATTCACTCCCCGACTCGACAGCACGCGACCCGCGCGCAACGTACGATCGTGTCGCCCGTGTTTTCGCCCAGAACTACGGCGTTCGGTGGCTTCCGCCGCTCGGTTTCCAGAATAACTACGCGATTGCGATCAGACGCAGCACGGCTGAGCGCCTGCATATTCGAACCCTGAGCGATCTCGCGCGAGTGAGCCGCGGGCTCGTTGGCGGGTTCACGCCGGACTTCATTGGTCGCGCCGACGGACTGCCCGGACTGGAGCGCGTTTATGATCTGCACATGCGCGCAGTGCGACCACTCTCGCCAGCGGTCAAATATCAGGCGCTTGCTGCGTCTGCAGTCGATGTCGTTGACGGTTACACAACCGACGGCTTACTCGCCAGGTACGATCTCGTAGCGCTCACGGACGATCGACACTTCTTCCCGCCGTACGAGGCGGCCGCACTTGTAAGTGGCAGGCTCGCGAGCGAGAACCCGCGCGCCATAGCGATCCTGACGTTACTGAGCGATCGCCTGAGCGAGCAACGTATGCGCGATCTCAACCAACGCGTCGAAGTAAACGGGGAAGATGTTCGGACAGTAGCTGCCAGTGCGCTCGCGGACCTGGGTCTCGTGGGTGCGCCAGGTCGCGCCGCGACGTCGCACGTCAAAGAAGACAACTCAAGTTTCCTGAGCTACATGTGGCAACGCCGCGGCGTGCTCGCCGCACTCACGCTGCGTCATCTATTCCTGGTTGCAATCGCGCTCGGCGCTGCTGCCCTTATCGCGATCCCGCTCGGGCTCGGACTGGAACGGACTCGCGGCGCAGCGGAACCTGTCGTCCGAGTGCTCGGAGCTATTCAGACCATCCCCAGTATCGCGATGTTGGCATTCATGATCCCGTTGCTGGGCATCGGGACGGCTCCGGCGCTCGTCGCGCTGTGGCTATATGCGTTGTATCCCATCGCCAGAAATACGTATAGCGGCGTGCGCGACGCGGATCCGGCTGCCGTGGAAGCGGCCGAAGCAATGGGCGCGACTCCGTTGCAGCGGTTGCTGATGGTTCGACTGCCGCTTGCAGCACCAATTATCATGGCCGGAGTGCGAACGGCAGCCGTGATCACCGTAGGTGCCGCGACTCTCGCCGCATTCATAGGCGCCGGCGGGCTCGGCGAGCCAATAGTGGCCGGCCTGGCACTCGCAGATACGCGCATGGTGCTTTCCGGCGCGCTTCCCGCAGCGCTGCTGGCTCTGCTCGTTGACGGCGGCCTGGCAATTATAGAGCGCACTCTGACGCCCGAATATCGGCGATGAGGGCGATGGTGCTTTGACTGGAGCGCGCGAATTGCCGGCTACGCGCGATCAGGTCGCAAGCCTTGTGAGCGCTGAACTCTTGTGCATCGCTATGTGATCCGTCGTGTCACTCCTGATCTCGTACTGCGGCTCATCCTTGCTCGCGCGCACTTTGTAACCTTTGAAGGCGACTTCCGAGCTGATCACCTTGGTGATCGTACCTCTGACGCGACCAGCTTCCGAGTTCCAGCTGACATGATCGCCGACCTTAAAACGCTGCGCCGTCATGGCTTTCACTCCTGTTGAGTCCAGCGTACCTGGCGCTCCGGCTTTGTGAGAAGCATGAAGCTTGCCAAATAGCCGACTGGCTGTGAATCGTGCGGCCTGCCGCCGCGGGCGCTCTCCGGAGTGATTCTTGCCACCTAATGGCGCGGCGGCCTGTTAGCGGCGATGCATCATGATGTCGCCAGCGCCGTCACCCACTTGGTGGATCACTTCAAGGAGGCAGTATGCGAAACAGTATGCGAGGTTGGGCGCCAGGTTGCGCGCGAGATTGGCGGCGAATTGCTCGGTCTCGATGCGGAGTGCTATCGGCCGCGGTAGTGGTGGGCGTGATATTAACGGGATGCAAGTCCAAGGAACCTGCGGTTTCAGATACGGCTGCTGCTGTTAGCGCCGCGCCGACTACCGCTGCCAACGGCACGGCGACCGATACCGCATCGCCGACTGGTACAGCGGCAGTTCCGGCGCCTCTCACGGACGGCAATGTCGCCGCACTGCTTGACGAAGCAAACATGGGCGACAGTTCGCTCGCCGCAGCAGCACTCCCCAGCCTGACAAGCACCGGTACCAAGAACTTCGCCAGACTGATGATGGGTGAGCATCATGCGTTGCGGGTGCAGGGTGACAAGGTCGCATCTGCGCAGAACATCACGATGCAATCGCCCACGCCAGATCCGTTCAAGCCGGCAGTAGAAGCAGAGACCAATGCGCTCAGCTCGATGACCAAAGGACCGGCGTACGATTCCACATATATCGCCAATGAAATCGACATCCACCAGGCGGTGATCGACTGGGCAGGCAAGACGACACCCCAGAATGCGGCGCTGCAGGCTTACATGAAATCCGCGGGACCGACACTGGTGAAACACCTAGACGTCGCGAAGAGACTCATGAAGAAAATGGAGCACAAGTAGGCGCGGTGCGCGGGTTCGCGAATCGCGCCTGAGTAAGCCTCTTACAATGGTTTGCCGCGCGGGGTTCGCTAGGGGTTGAGTCGCTCGAAGCTTGCATCGTTCTGCGCGCCTTCCCCGACCTGCCCGTGGTTCAGCATCGCAACCAGCACCACTCCGCCGATCACGTTGCCGATGATAGCCGGAACCAGAAAGTCGCCAAACGTAGCGCTCCACGTCACTGCGCCGATGACTGCAAGATAAAACGCTTCAACGGCACCTGCGATTGAGTGCCGAAATCCGAACGCAGCTATCGGCGCAGTTGTTATCCAAATGTAGAGGACCTGAGCGCCTGTGGCGCGAGTCGACGAGACCAGCCACGCCATGAGTGCAACAAGCCATCCGCCAAAAATTGCACGGTACGTAACACTTCCAAACCCGCCACTCGTTCCACTGGCCGCGACATCAGCCAGAGCAGCGCGCATGCGCTCATCCAGCATCGGAGTATGCGCGGCGAGAAGTGCGAAAATCGCGGCGCCCACCAGATTGCCGGCTAGCACGATCGCCCAGATCCGGAATAACAGCACCAGTGTCTTGCGATCGCGGCGCTGCAGGAACGGTATTACGGGCTCGAGCGTGTTTTCTGTAAAGAGCTGGTTCCGCGCCTGAACTACGAAGATGAAACCCAGCGGATAACCAGCGGCCACGGCAATCGGGGCAAAGTACGCGGGAACCCATAGCGTCAGATACGCCGCGGCGAGAAAACTGAATCCGATCGTTAGACCCGCCGCGAGTGACGACCATGCGAGGTCCCACGCCGGACGTCGCATCTCTTCCTCCGCTACGAGCCGAACGTTCTCGTGAATCTCCGCAGCGGATAATCGAGTCCCGGTTGCTGGTACGCCGGGGTCAGACTGCGGAGCGGGGTTGTCGGATTGGTGCGGCTGCTTCGACCCATCCGCACTGCGGCGGCCGAATCGTAGACGGTCAAACAGGTCCCCGCGCTGTCGTTTTCCCGGCATGTCTGGTTTTTGGTGAAGGCGATCTTTCCGCATTGACGCGTAACGCGAGTCCGAAACCGCGTTATTTACGCCACTGTCTCAAAGTGTGGCGCGAGGGCAGAGCTTCGGCTTTGCCGAAACGGGAGCGCGACGCGCCCGGCACAGACCGGCCGGGTGAATCGTAACGCTGTGTGACGACGCGGGACTCTATTTCTTACGTGCCGATTTTGATTGAGCCTTTGCGGCGCGCCTTTGCGGATCAGGTACTACGCCGAGTGCCGTCGCGAGATCGATCTGGTGATCCTGCTCCTGTGCCACGATCCCACGAAGCACTTCGCCAAGCGCGTACTCGCCCAGAGCATCGGCCTGTCGGATGCGCTCACGATAGTGTCGAATGGTGTCGTCTTCGGCCGCCAGATCCGCGTGCAGCATGCCTTCGTTCTCCTTTGATATCTCGACGGGCATGGGCTCGTGAACAGGGTAGGCGTCAAAATAATCGAGCTGGCGCGCAATGGCCAGCGCGTGGTCCAGCTCCTGATGTGCATGAACCTCCAACTGATCGGCGATGTTCATGTAGCGCGCCGAATCGAGTTTTTGGCTGAAGATGATGTACTGGATAATCGCCTTGTACTCGCGCGCCAGGTCCTCCTGGAGACCCTGAATGAGCTGCGCCTTGGTCACGGCGCCGGATGCAGACGTTGCCGGCTGTTTTGTTGGCATGATTTCAATTCGTTGGGTGTGAGCCCCGTGCGAGGTCTCGCACGGCTGAACGACCCAAACCAGAGCAGGAACCTTGCCGCAGACAGTACCTCGCCATATCGTCAAATGAGAGGTGCGGCAGCGTATATTTGGCAGTCGGCCGCGGCACTCTGTTTTCGACAAAGAGGCTGTGGTGCAGCTTGCGTAACGCCACACTCGTACGCATGTCAATTAATAATCTGTAAACCCAGCAGAGATGCCCAAATCCGAGACCTACACCCCGTTCGGTGGGGACGTCGCCGAAGAGCGGTACGCCGAGCTGTTCGATCGGTACAAGCAACACCTTGCCTGGTTTGGGGTGTTCATCATCCTGGTCGGCGTTGGGGTCTGGTTCTATGTGAGGTCGGAGTCGATCAAATCGCAGCGCGCTGACGCTGCGTTCGAGGCAGCGCTGCAGAGTGTGTCGTCCGGCAACTTGCCACTGGCCCAATCCGATCTGAAGAAGGCCGCTGTCAGATACGCCGGCACCAACGGTGGAACGGAAAGCTCCATGGCGCTGGCCAAGATCTACTACCAACAAGCCAAGTATCAGGACGGAATCTCGGCGCTCGCCAGTGCGGCGGCGAACAAGGGCGATCTGCAGTATGAGGCGCGCCTGCTGACAGCAGCGGGCTACGAGGGGACAACGAAGTGGGGGCAGGCTGCGAAGGAGTATGAGGACGCTGCTTCCGTGGCTCGGTTCGACGCCGACCGAAACAGCGCGCAGGCAATGGCTGCGCGCGCTTATCAGTTGAGCGGTGACAAGACCGCCGCTACGCGGATCTGGACGACGCTCCTGGCTGACCCCAAGGGGACCTTCGCTGCCGAAGCCCGGATCCGACTCGGCGAGTTAGAGGCAGCGCCGGTCAAGCCATAATGTAGTACGTCAGTCCCACGCGGTAACTCCTTTACTGCGAGAGGTTAGCGGATGCCTGATGACGTAGTAGCCCAGCCATTTAGCGTTCCCAGCAGCGCGACGGAACGCCTGTTCGACGGTCCTGGGGTAATGCGGGCGCGTTGCCGGTCCTTCGACTGGGCGAGGACGTCGCTGGGCCCGGTTTCCGGCTGGTCGCTGAGCCTGCGCACGATCGTTGGAATGATGCTGGCCGCTCGCCATCCGATGTTTCTGTGGTGGGGCCCAGACCTGGTCCAAATCTACAACGATGGTTACCTGCCGAGCTTCGGTACGACCGGCAGGGACGTGAGCGCCCTTGGTGCGACCGGCGAGCAGCATTGGAATGAAATCTGGCCGGTGATTGGCCCGCAGATTCGCCAGGTGCTGAAGACGGGCGACGCGACATGGCATGAGGACCAACTCGTGCCGATAGACCGCAACGGCCGCCTCGAGGAAGTCTGGTGGACCTATGGATACAGTCCAGCGTTCGATGACGACGGAAGTATTGCGGGGGTTCTCGTGGTCGTTCAGGAAACGACGGCCCGGGTGAAGGCTGTCGCCGCGCTCGAAGCGGCGCGCGGCGCTGCCGAGCTCGCGCTTAAGCGGCTCAGCGACGTTTTCAGACAGGCGCCAGCTTTTATCGCCGTAATGCGCGGCCCGAAATTCGTTTTTGAAGTGGTGAACGACGCGTATTACCAACTGGTCGGCCACAGGGAAATTCTTGGGAAGGGCGTCTTCGAGGCCCTTCCGGAAGGCCGTGGTCAAGGCTTCGAGGAGCTGCTCACGGGGGTGCTCGAGACGGGGGAGACCTACGCCGGTACGGAGATCCCGGTGACGCTGCAGCGAACGCCTGACGCGCCGCCAGAGCAGCGGTATTTGAACCTGATGTATCAGGCGATTACAGGGGCTGATGGCGCGACGTCCGGGATATTCGCACTGGGAGTTGACGTCACTGATCAAGTTCGAGCACGGCGAGACGTAGAGGCAGCGCGCCATGACGCCGATTCGGCGCGGTTTGCCGCCGAGGAGGCCAACCGGGCAAAGAGCGAATTTCTGGCTGTGATGTCGCACGAACTCCGCACGCCGCTGAACGCCATCGGAGGGTACGCCGACCTGATCCAAATGGGCATTCACGGCCCTGTGACTGAGGCGCAACGGAGCTCGCTCAGCCGAATCCAGCAGAGCCAACGGCACCTGTTGGGCCTGATAAACGAGGTTCTCAACCACACGCGTATCGAGCGTGGGTCGGTGCACTACGATCTCACCACGCTTTCGGTGCAGACGGCAGTGAAGCTTGCCACCGCGTTGGTCATGCCGCAGGCGCAGACCAAGGGGCTCGGCTTCGAGCAAGCCGACTCGCCGCGTGGAACCGAACTCGTTGCTGACGCTGAGAAACTGCGGCAGGTACTGCTGAACGTGTTGACGAACGCAGTCAAGTTCACCGAGCCCGGCGGCACAATAACGATTGGTTGGCGGCTGGCTGGCAACCAGGTCGCGATTGAGGTCGCAGACACGGGTATCGGAATCGAGCCGGAAAAGATCGAGACGATCTTCGAGCCGTTTGTGCAGGTCAACCAGAGGCTCACGCGCCCGAACGAAGGCATTGGTCTCGGTCTGGCGATCAGTCGGGATCTGGCCAGAGGAATGGGCGGCGACCTGGTCGTCGCCAGCGAGCGTGGCTCCGGAAGCACGTTCACGCTGATGTTACCGTCGGCCTAAGACGCTCGGCGGTATGTCAGGAAGGCGTCAGTGAGGCGCCACCATCCCGAATTGATATGCGTATAATAAGGATTATGTAAACTTGAGATTGTGGGAAATGTGGGAAACCCTAAAGCATCCCCATAACCCCCTCATACACGAGGCGACCTTCGCCCCGCAGCGATGCGTGCCAGCTGCCACTCGCACCGTCACCGTCACCGTCGCCGCGACCGCCGCCCCCAGAACGGCTCGTCCGGATGCCCAACGTTCTGCCAGATGCGGTCTCCAGCTCGATGTCGTCGCCTGCTTCGCCCCACAGTCGCAGCATCAACGCGGTCGCAACGCTGCCCGTCCCGCACGCCAGCGTTTCAGCCTCAACTCCACGTTCGTATGTCCGCATGCGCCATCTTCCGGACCCGTCACGCGACACGAAGTTCGCGTTTGCACCGTTCCGCAATGCGCCGTCGAACCGCACCACCCGTCCTCGACCACCCAGATCCACGCGATCTACGTCTGCGACCCGGATCACCACGTGCGGTATACCGGCCGTGACGAATCCGAGCCGCTCCTCACCGGCCGCCCGCTCAATCGAGTCGAATTCCGGGAAGGCCTCGTTGATTTCAGGCAGGTCGAATTCGGGTTGACCTGACCGGATCCGAGCGCGAAGTACCCCCGCACCTGTCTCTATGGAAAACCCCACGAGGTCCACCGCTCCAAGGCGCGCAGAAAGACTCGCTGTGCAGAGGGTCGCGTTACCGCAAAGATCCGCCAGAGAGCCATCCGCGTTGTAGTACTTGAGGGCCACGTCGGCGTCGTGACTCGCTGGCGCAGACAGAATCACCAATCCGTCAGCGCCCACGCCGATCCCCCTCGCACAAATTCGCTGGATCACCTTCGCGTCCTCGAACTCGGCAGCGTCCTCCAGCCGACTGTCGATGAACACAAAGTCGTTGCCAGAGCCGCTCATCTTCCAGAATCGCCTGCCGTCAATCATCGCTACACCCGGCCCGTAATCGACTGCCAGCGAAGCCGCCAAACCATCCAGATTGCTTCGCGGACGATCTGCTTGGACATCTTGCTCTCACCAAGCGTGCGGTCATGGAATACGATCGGAATCTCGCGAATCTTGAAACCGCGCTTCCATGCCCTGTAACTCATCTCTATCTGAAACGCGTAACCATTTGAATGGACAGCGTTTAGGTCGATTGTCTCGAGCACTTTCCTGCGAAAGGCCTTGAAACCGCCGGTCGCATCGAACACCGGCAACCTGGTCACCGCCCGGGCGTAGATATTCGCCAAGTAACTCATCACCAAACGCCCGATCGGCCAGTTGACCACCGTCACTCGGCCATCCTGATATCTGGAGCCGAGCACGATGTCGGCATCCTCGATCGCCTCGAGGAACTGCGGAATGTGCTTCGGGTCGTGCGAGAAGTCGGCGTCCATCTCGAACGCGACGTCGTAATGCCGAGCGATCGCCCACTTGAAGCCGGCCAGATAGGCGGTTCCGAGCCCCATCTTGGACTCGCGCTCCATCAGGTGGATTCGTGGATCCACGGCAGCCATCGATGCAACGACCTGGCCGGTCCCGTCGGGCGAGCCGTCATCGACAATGAGGACGTCGATGCGAGCATCCTGCTGGAGGATCAAGGGCACGATCCTAGTCACGTTGTCGCGCTCGTTGTAAGTCGGGACTATGACCAGGACGTGCTGGATGGGCGGACGTTCATCAGGCAATGCGGCGCCGCTCCATGATGACACCACCCGCCAGGGCCAGCACACCAATAAGGATCGCGATCCAGGTGACCGTCTTCCCCGTCTCGTATGGCGCACTCGTAAAACTGAGATCGATCCGATGCGCGCCGGCTGGAAGCTGCACTCCGATCATGCTGTATTGAGCTCGCCCAATCGCCGCAGCCTTGCCATCAACAATCGCGTGCCAGCCGGGATAGTAATTCTCGGCAACGATCAGGGCGGACCCTGCCGGTGCCGGGTGGTCCAGCGACAGCGACATCCTTCCCGGCCCATACGAGTCAAAGTGCGCGACGATTCCAGTGGGCTGCGGCAGCGTCGTCACATTCGGCGCAGCCGTCACCGGCGCGCCTGGATCGAAGAGCGCAGCACCCTGTACGTCGAAGCGAGGATTCATGATCGTGGAAATTACGGCGTCGTCGGCGGCCTTCACAATAACAGGAGCTACCCAGGCGAATGGAGCGGTGCCCGGAAGCTTGTAGACGTAGTTGCTGCGGCCGCTCGCGTCCTCGGTTGACGGACCTGCAACCTGCACTACACCGGGTATGACACTCGCCAGCTCGTGACCGTTTGCAATGACGTATTGGGTAGCGGTGAGACGACGAATGTTGGCCGTCGTCAGGATGAGCCGGATCGATTCGTCGCCAGGTCCTCCGCCCTGCGGTATGGCAAGCAGCGTGTTGTATCGCGCCAGCTCGTTTCCGTGATACCCGATTGGGTTCAAAATCCGGTGGGTCATCAATTCGGCCCCCGAGTAGAGCGCGATATCTCCGCCGTTCTGAATCTCGAGCGGGAGCACTCGTGCCGGCTCGGGCAGCTTCCGCAGATAATCACGGGCCGCGTCGCTGGCGTAGAGTACGCTCGCAGGGGGCGAGAAAACCCAGTACTGCTTGTTGACGATGAACAGGTCGAGAGCGGCCAGCACCGCCAGCGCCACGATTGGTACGAGACGCCCTGCTCGTTCACGAATGTCCGACATCTTGAGAAGCAGTAAGCCCGTGACCACCACAAAGACGAGCGACCTGAACGCGCCAATAATGAGCGCGCCTGCGTTGTCGTCCACCGCGTCGAGCCGGCTCTCCGGTGCGACGCTTCGAGCGATCGCGCTGAGGACACCGGTGACGGCCAGCAGCGCCATCGCAGCGGCGAAGATCACCCAGGCTGCCACGTACTTCTTACTGACCTGGGCCGCGAGCGCGCGCTCCACACCACGGGCCGCAAGCACCGCGATGCCAAGCGTCCCGACAAAAAACACGGAGTCTGGCGCGCGGAAATACTTGGTCCCCGGCACGAGATAGAACGGAATGTTATAGAACGG
>JBDTIP010000011.1:0-14227 GCA_039936295.1 Gemmatimonadaceae bacterium | reverse complement strand
CGCGTGCGTAACTGATTGCTTCGACCATGCCCTCGACACCGCGCACTCCGAACCCCCCGGGAACAAGGAGACCATCATACTCAGCGAGGATTTCGCGAGTTCGTTCACGTGAAGAGAACGTGTCGCTTGAGATCCACGATATGTCGACCCCGATATTGTTGGCGATACCGCCGTGAATGAGCGCCTCCTGCACGCTCTTGTAGCTGTCGACAAACTCGGTGTACTTGCCGACCACGGCAATCTTTACGCGCCGCGATGGAGCGATGATGCGCTGTACGAGCTTGCGCCACCCGGTTAGATCTGGTGCGCGCTTGCCCAACAGGCCGAGCCGATGCATCACGCGCTCGTCGGCGCCCTGCTCGTGGAAGACAAGCGGAATCTCGTAGATCGTGGGCACATCGCGGCTCTCCACCACGGCGCCAAATTCAACGTTGCAGAAGAGAGCTATCTTGCGCTTTACATCGTCCGACAGCGCTCGCTCGGTGCGGCAGATCAGAATGTCGGGCTGGATCCCGAGCTGCATGAGCTCACGAACGGAATGCTGGGTCGGCTTGGTCTTGACCTCGCCCGCCGCAGCAATGAACGGAACGAGCGTGAGATGAATGAAGATTCCGTTCTCGCGTCCGATCTCCTGGCGAAACTGCCTGACAGCCTCCAGAAACGGCTGGGACTCGATATCGCCGACCGTGCCGCCAATCTCGACGATTACGACATCGTTGTCAGGAGCGAGCCGCTTCATCGCCGCCTTGATCTCATCGGTGATGTGAGGAATCACCTGCACCGTGGAGCCGAGATACTCGCCGCGACGCTCCTTGGTGATGACGTTCAGGTAGATTCGCCCGGTCGTAACGTTATTCGCCTGGGTCAGTGAGCGATCGATGAAGCGCTCGTAATGTCCAAGGTCGAGATCGGTTTCGGCCCCGTCGTCTGTGACGAATACTTCACCGTGCTGAAACGGCGACATTGTGCCCGGGTCGACGTTCAGATATGGATCGAATTTCATTATTGTGACGCGCATACCGCGCTCCACGAGCAAACGGCCTATCGACGCCGCGGCGATTCCCTTGCCGAGCGACGACACGACGCCGCCTGTTACGAAGATGTAGCGCGTCTGTTGCGAGAACTCCGTTCTCATTGCCATTATCTGTCTCCCGCCTCGAACGTCGCCCAGCGCGCGTTCGCGGCCTGTAGGTCCTCTTCAGTGTCTATTCCGTTCTCGGCGCGCTCATCTATAACCGTGACGCCAAAGTCCATTCCATGCGCGAGCGGGCGAAGCTGCTCCAGACGCTCGATGTCCTCTAGCGGGTGCGGCGGAAGCGTCATCCATTTCGCGAGAGCTCCGCGGGTGTAGCAATACACGCCAATGTGCTGCAAGGTAAGCGGACGCCGTGCCGGTGCGTCTGCAGAATCTCTCAGAAAGGGGATCGGCGCCCGTGAGAAGTACATTGCCCTCCCGTCCGTCGCAGTAACAACCTTGACGATCGACGGCCGGTCGAAAATGTCTTCCGAAGCTGTTGCAGCCACGGTGCCTAATGCGAAGCGACCGGACCGGACCACATCGGCGGCGGCGCGTATGAAGCCTGCCGAGATGAATGGCTCGTCACCCTGAACGTTGACGAATGCTCCGAAATCCTCGAATCCTGGCGACTCTGCAACGGCGGCGACGCGAGCGGTGCCTGAGGCGCAGTCGCTGCTCGTCATGACGACGTCGCCGCCGGCCGCTCGGACGACCGAGGCAACATCTTCGTGGTCGGTGGCCACGACAACTCGATCACCGATTTGCATCGCGGCGACGCGACGCCAGACGCGAACGATCAGCGGCTCGCCAGCGAGGTCGCGAAGCGGCTTCCGGGGGAGCCTGGTGGCCCCGAGGCGAGCCGGGATCACGACCGCGGTCTTCATCACGCGGAAAAAAAAGAAGCGGGGGATGCAACTTTCACGCCACCAAATCTATCATTTCGCGAGTGGCGGCGCAAATGATTCACTCTACCGATCGGGCGTCCGGCGCCGCCACGCCCCGGCGATTGTCGAAGGCGACTCAGGGGTTGATCGATAGACCGGCGCCGAAATCGTGCTGGTGCGTCCGCGGGTTGATCACATAATCGATGGTGAAGACCGACACTCCGATTCGTCCGCCGATATTCTGTGCCGGCTGCCCGAACCCGCCGACGGAAGCTGCCGCGGTAGTGAAGTGCGGCGCGATATACGGGCTCCCGAGCAACGGAAATTGGATGCGATTGATCGGTATGATGTACAGCATGTCCAGGTAGTACAGATGGTCGCCGCCCAGGGAAAGCAGGTCCACGGTAGCAACCGATCCCGACCCACCAACATAGGCGTACCGCTGCCTGGGAGTGAACGAATTTGTGGCAGTCGCCACGAGGTGGCCACCGATAACCATGTGCTGGCCAGCCACCGTATTGATATTCGCCGCCTCGTCCACAGACAGTTGCCGAAAGCTGCCGCCAGCTTCGCTGGCCCCCGCAGCCTCCAGCAATACATCAGTCGTCGCTGAGCCGGGAATCCCCGTGTACTCAAAGTGACCGCCCCCGATGGCCGATTTGATGTGTCCCGCATCAATCGCCGGATTGGGCCGCTGAATGCCGTTCGTGGTGTCGCTGCGGTTCAATACACTGTACGGGCCGTGGTTGGCGCCATCACGCCAGCCAGTGGACCAGTCACGCTCCACTCTGGTCCCCAGAAACACGGTCGACACGTCCAGCGGCAACTTAAGTGACGAAGTCAGTACGGCCTCGCCCCGGTCTGCTCGGAAGTAATTGCGGGCGTCGTGTCCGAGTCCGAACGACTGCAGGCTGTTGATCAGGTCGGACCTGATCCATCGGTCATTCGTGAATGTGCCGCGGGCGCCGCGCAGGGCAAATCCAATCGTCGAGTCTGTAGTGATCTGACCGACGATCGCGAGCGACGGGTCGATCTTGCCGAGGTTCGAGCGATACTCCAGCCTCGGAATGAAATCCACCCGATCATCGCCAATGCTTACAACCGGGCTCAGCGGCAGCGACAGCCCATCAACGCGATCGTAGCTGGGAAGCCGGCTTATTGCCAGCGGCCAGTCCACGGCAACCTGCGCCGACACCATCGGGGCAACCGAAACCAATCCAACGAGGAAAGCCGCTGCGCTAGCCGCTGCGCTGGCCGCTGCGCGGACCGCTCGGAATCGCGTCATCGTGTGAGGTCCAGGAAATTGGCGAGTAGCTGCTTGCCATTTTCGGTAAGCACGGACTCAGGATGGAACTGCACACCGTGGACGGGGTGAACGCGATGCCTGAGCGCGTGCACCTCGCTGCTATCCTCATCACTCCATGCTGTTATCTCGAGATCTTCCGGCAACGTGCTCCGCTCCACCGTGAGCGAATGATACCGCATTACTCGGAGCGGATCCGGCAGCCCTGCAAAAACGCCAGATCCATTGTGCCGGACCACGGATGTCTTGCCGTGCATGAGATGGCCGGCTCGAACGACCCGCCCTCCGTACGCCGCGCCGATCGCCTGCTGCCCCAGACACACGCCAAGGATAGGGATCGATGGTCCATACGTGCGAATCACTTCAAGTGTAATTCCGGCCTCGGCGGGCGTCTTGGGGCCAGGCGAGATGACAATTGCACTGGGCGCCATGCCGGCGATCGCTGACGCGGGAATCTCATCGTTCCGCCGCACCGTAACCTCGGCGCCGAGCTCACCGAGATATTGCACCAGGTTGTAGGTGAAGGAATCGTAGTTGTCGATTACAAGAATCATGGACCGGTCACGTCGGAAAGTCGCTCGCGCGGATGAAACTGGCGGTGCACGGATCGCAGGTATTCTCGATCAACGTGCGTGTAAATCTGCGTCGTAGAGATGTCGGCGTGGCCGAGCATCTCCTGAACCGCGCGCAGGTCGGCGCCGCCCTCAAGAAGATGCGTCGCGAAGGAGTGCCGCAGCGTGTGCGGCGTGACGTGCTTCTTGATGCCGCTCGCGTCGACGTGCTTGCGCAGGATCTTCCACGCCCCCATGCGCGTCATTGGCTCCCCGCGCGCATTGAGAAAGAGTATGCCTTCACCCGATCCCTTCTCCATTCGCGGACGCAGCTCGCGCAGATAGATGGCGACGGCACCGACAGCCTTCCTGCCGATTGGAACCAGTCGTTCCTTGGAACCCTTGCCGAATATGCGTACGAGCGACTCATCGAGCATGAGATCGCGCACACCAAGCGAGATCCACTCGCCAACGCGCAGCCCGGCGCCATACGCGAGCTCGAGCATGGCGCGATCTCTGAACGCAAATGGTTCGTCAAGCGACGGCGTCTCGATCAGTTTGGCGACCTCATCAGCCGTCAACACGTCAGGCAGCTCGCGCCACTTTTTGGGAGTTTCGAGTCGCTCGCTTGGATCGCGGACAACGTGCCCTTCGTTCAAAAGAAATTTGTAGTATGTGCGGAGCGCTGAGATGTTTCTACGAATCGATGATGGCGCGAGGCCGAGATCCTTGAGGTGATAGACGTACGACCGCAGTGTCGTGGATCCGACTTCCTGCGGCGCGTGCGCGCCTTTCGCTAGCGAATACTCTGCGAAGCGCTGCAGATCGCGGCCATAAGCCTCGACGGTGCGCGGAGACGCACCGTCTTCGAGAGCGAGGAAATCGGCGAACGGCGCGAGCCAGAAAGAGCGCGAGATAGCATCTCGCGGCGCCTCAACTTGCACTGGAAAGCGTCGCCACGGCGATGCAAGCGAGCCCTTCGCCGCGACCGATCCAGCCCATTCCTTCGTTTGTCTTTCCCTTGACGCTAACCGCCGGGGCGCTCACGGCTAGCGCGTCGGCCAGGCGTGCACGTATCGCCGCCGCATGTGGGCCGATCTTGGGAAACTCTGCAATGACCGTGACATCAACATTGCTGACGACATATCCAAGAGCGCGCACGGCAGCAACGGCGCCGCGCAACATCTCGATCGAATCCCTTCCCTTGTTGACGCTGTCGCTGTCGGGATACATCGACCCGATGTCTCCAGCCGCTGCCGCGCCGAGCACGGCGTCCGTCACGGCGTGGGCAATGGCGTCGGCATCGGAATGGCCCAGCAGAGATACATCAGCCGGAATGCGAATCCCGCCAAGCACCATCGGCCCACCGCTCGTAAAACGGTGCGAATCGTAGCCGATGCCGACGCGTGTCGTCACGCTGCCGAGGTCAGTATCGAGTAATCCTGACGCCTGCGCGCAGGTGTATAACCGGCGTCGCGAATCAGGCGCTCCATCTCGGCGGTGCTCGTGCGGTGCGTGGTGTTCGCAGCCGACACGACATTTTCCTCGATCATAAGCGAGCCAAAGTCGTTGCACCCAAAACGCAGCGCCAGTTGGCCGATTTTCATTCCCATCGTCACCCAGCTCGACTGCAGGTTGGGGACATTATCAAGCACGATGCGAGCGATCGCGACGGTGCGGAGATATTCGGTCGCGTCGGTCTTGGGCTGGCTCGACATGCGAGGAGTGTTCTCCGGCTGCAGCGGCCAGCAGATGAATGCGGTGAACCCGCCCGTGCGCGCCTGAACTTCGCGCACCCGCTCCAGGTGCTCGATGCGTTCTTCCAGCGTCTCGCCGATGCCGTACATCATCGTCACGGACGTCTTCATGCCCTCACCGTGCGCGATCTCCATGATCTCGAGCCAGCGGTCCGCACCAGCCTTCTTCTTCGCCACGATGTCGCGCACGCGCTGGACCAGAATCTCTCCACCACCGCCCGGAATGGAATCGAGTCCCGCAGACTGGAGTTCGCGAATGACGTCGCGCGCATCCATGCGAAACACGGTCGAGAAAAAGTCGACCTCGCTCGGGCTGAAACCGTGAATGTGGATGGAGTGATTGCGCTTTATGTAGCGCATCAGCTCAAGGTACCACTCGAACGGAATGTACGGATTGTGACCACCCTGAATCAGAATCTGCACTGCGCCAAGGTCCTTTGCTTCGTCGATCTTCGCGCCGATCTGTTCGAACGAGAGCGTGTAACCCTCGCTGTCCTTCGGTCGACGGTAAAAGGCGCAGAAACCGCAGTCAGCGACACACACGTTGGTGTAGTTGATATTCCTGTCGACGATGTACGTCACGACATTTTCCGGGTGCAAGCTCTCGCGCACCCGGTTGGCCTCGGCGCCGAGCTCGAGCAACGACGCATTTCGATAGAAGTCGACTATATCGCGCATTGGTCAGGCAGCCGTAAGAAATGAAAGTGTGCCATTGGGAACGCGCCCGCGCTTAACAAGTCGCCGGAAGAACTCGGTGAGCCCGGCGAGATGTGGATACGACAGACCGTAATCGAGACCTGATAGATACTCGTCGCAGATATCCTGCGCCACGCCTGTTGCCGCGTGCGCCTGCGCGGCCAGCACGGCACGATGCGTGACCCCCCAATTGCGCGACTCGATCAGGCCCGCGTGAACGCCAAGGGCACGCGTGACGTTCACGCCGCGTCGTGCCACCCAGACGGCAAATACGAAAGGGAGATCGGTCCAGTTTTTCCAGACCCCGCCGAGATCGTACACGTACGGGTAGCGCTCGGCGGATCCCAGTACGAGCGCTGCATCGCCGATGACCAGACGTGCAGTGTGCGAGTCGTCAGCCGCGACGTCACGGATTTCCGCATCTCCGGCAATGAAATGCGGCGCAGCAAGCCATACGTTCTCGAAGAGCAGCTCGAGGAGTGCCACACTTGTCATGGAGCTGCGCGAGACGACGACATCGCGCGATCCAAGCTCCCATGCCGGTACCCTGGAGAACAACATGACGCTTCGAACTGGGCCGTCGCACGAAATCGCGAGGTCGGGAAGCAGAAGGTAACGCTCCGAGTCGCGCGCGTATTCCACCGCTGACACAACGCTTACATCAAGGTCAGAGCTCGCCATCATGCGGTTCAACACCGTGGGTATTCCATCCACGAGCTCGGCGTCGAGCGCAATGATGCCACGATCGATCGCGCCGTAAACCGGATAGCAGTTGATGTAGGGAATGCGACCGACCTTCATCGGTCAGGCCACGCGCTGCGACGGCTCGTCATCGAATGTCCGCACCACATTGTAGAGCGAGTCGCGCTCGACAGGAATGCGGCGCGCGCCTCGAATCAGCTTGATGAGCTCGGCGAGCGACATCCCCTGCGCCGTATGCGCTCCTGCTTCGTGGTAGATCTTTTCCTTCACCACGGTGCCTTCGAGATCGTTTACGCCAAATGAAAGCGAAGCCTGCGACAGCATTGGCGTCACCATGATCCAGTGACTCTTGATGTGGTCGAAGTTGTCCAGAAACAATCTGCCGACGGCAAGATTGCGAAGATCGTCAAATCCCGTCGTGGCCGTGCCCTGGCGGCCCAGCTCTACGCCGAGCTCGTTGTTGTCAGGGTGATAGGCCAATGGAACATAGGCGAGAAATCCGCCCGTCTCGTCCTGGAGGTCGCGCAGCATCATGAGGTGATCGACACGATCCTGCATGGATTCGACGTGACCGTAGAGCATCGTACAGTTGCTGCGAATGCCAAGTCCGTGTGCGACGCGATGCACCTGAATCCAGTCTTCAGCAGCGAGTTTCTTGTCCGCGATACTCGCGCGGACGCCACGTCCAAAAACCTCGGCGCCGCCGCCCGGCAGTGTGTCCAGACCAGCGTCACGCAATGTGATGAGGACATCCTCGATCGACATCTTGTCGATGCGCGCGATATGCGCGATCTCGACTGCGGTGAGCGCCTTGATGTGAATGTTGGGATGCCGCTGCTTGAGCCCGCGGAACATGTCGGCGTAGTACTGCAGGCCCGCCTTCATGTCGAGTCCACCGACGATGTGGAATTCGCGTGTCAATCCGCCGGTCGAATCGGACTCCTCGAACACTTGTTCCAAGGAGTAGTGGTAGGCGCCGTCTTCCTTGGGGAGGCGGGCGAACGAGCAAAAGACGCAGCTCGTCCGCAGATAGCACACGTTGGTTGGATTGATGTGCTGATTCGATGCGAACGTGACCCGGTCGCCATTTCGGGCGCGATTGGCCTGATCTGCGAGCGATCCCAACCCAATGATGTCCGGGCTCTGGAACAGGGCCAGCCCGTCAGCGAAGTCCAGTCGATCGCCGCCGGCGAGCCGTTGTCCTGCGGCGCGCAACGCAGGATCGGTGACGAGCGAGAGGTCCAACGTCAGTCCCGCGGGCATTCGCTGTCTATTCCTCGAAGCGTCGCACAGCCAGGCACGCGTTGTGGCCGCCAAATCCGAAGCTGTTGCTGAGCGCGGCAGTGACATGCCGCGTCACTGCAACGTTGGGTGTGAAATTGAGATCCAGCTCGGGATCAGGATGTTCGTAATTGATGGTCGGCGGGATCACGCCGTCGCGCACCACCAGCGTGCAGATGACGAACTCTACTGCCCCAGCTGCGCCGAGCATGTGGCCCGTCGCCGATTTGGTGGAGCTCACGTTGATGCCCTTTGCGTGCTCGCCGAACACGGCCTTTATCGCGCGCGTCTCGTTGAGATCGTTCGCTGGCGTGGACGTTCCGTGCGCGTTGATGTACTGCACATCCGCGGGGCCGAGGTTGGCGTCGCGCATCGCACGCTTCATAGCTCGCTGAGCACCTTCGCCGTCGGGCGCCGGTGCGGTGAGATGATACGCGTCACCGGTTGCACCGTAGCCGACAATCTCGCCATAAATCGTAGCGCCGCGCGCACGTGCGTGCTCCAGCTCCTCGAGAATGACTATGCCGGCGCCCTCTCCCATCACGAAACCATCGCGCGTGGCGTCGAATGGCCGCGACGCAGAGGAAGGCGAGTCGTTGCGTTCAGATAATGCCTTCATGTTCGCAAAGCCACCGATCGCCATCGGTGTCACCGTTGCTTCAGCACCGCCGGTGATCATGACATCTGCATCACCGTACTGAATGGTGCGATACGCATCCCCGATCGCGTGCGCTGACGTCGCGCAGGCAGAAACAGTGGCGTAATTCGGCCCCTTCGCGTTGAAGCGCATCGACACGATACCGGCAGCGATATCGGCGATGAACATCGGTATGAAGAAGGGGCTGATCTTACTCGGCCCCAACTCTCTGTAGACGTCGTGCTGCTCTTCGAAACTCTTGAGACCCCCGATCCCGGAGCCAATTATGACACCTATTCGGTCGGGGTCCATTCCCGCCGCGGCGGGATCACTCAATCCTGCGTCAGCCATCGCCATCTTGGCGGCGGCAACGGCGTACTGCGTGTACACATCGGAACGCTTGGCTTCCTTCCGGTCCATGTACTCGGCTGGATTGAAGTCCTTTACCTCGGCCGCGATGCGAGTTGGAAATTTGCTCGCATCGAACTTGGTTATCGGCGCAACACCGGAGGTGCCAGCCTTGAGCGCTTCCCAAGTCGCCGCCACTGTGTTGCCAACGGGCGTGACCGCACCCATTCCGGTGACGACAACCCTACGCGCCATTACGCAGCGACCTTTCCGTTCAGATACGAAAGTGCATCACCAACAGTGCGCAGCTTCTCGGCGTCCTCATCTGGAATCTCGATGTTGAACTCCTTCTCGAATTCCATCACGAGCTCGACGATGTCGAGGCTGTCTGCACCAAGGTCATCGATGAACGAAGCCCCATCGGTGAGCTTCTCACGCTCCACGCCAAGCTCGTTGGCGATGATGTCTTTAACCTTCTCCGAATTGTCGGCCATGCGGTTCCTCGTACAGTTTGGGGGTAACGTTACAATTTAACCCTGGCTCCAGGGCCCAGGTAGACACCGGGACACCGGCTGAACAACATACCGCTAGCATCCTTCCAACGGTGCCAGCGCACTACGGACGCGGACGTAACAGCGCCATTTTTCAGGTCATTCCACCATCGACCACGATTACCTGCCCGGTGATGTAGGAGGCGAGATCAGAGGCAAGAAAGGCCACCACCCCCGCGACATCTATGGGAGCCCCTAGACGTTCCAGCGGGATCTGATTGGCCATCGCCGCACGAGCCTCGGGAGTCATTGCCGCGGTCATATCGGTGGCTATGAGCCCTGGGGCCACGGCGTTCACCAGAATGTTGCGCGAGCCGAGCTCCTTGGCGACCGATTTGGTGAGTCCGATCAGGCCCGCCTTGCTCGCCGAATAATTCGCCTGACCCTTGTTGCCGTTGATCCCCACGACGCTCGTGATGTTGATCACCCTGCCCCATCGACGCTTCATCATCCCGCGCGTTGCAGCTCTGATCGTCAAGAATGCACCTCTCAGATTGGCGTCTATCACCGCGTCCCAGTCAGCGTCCTTGATGCGCATGATGAGGTTGTCGCGGGTGAGGCCTGCATTGTTCACCAGGATGTCGATCCCGCCGAATGCGTGCTCCACATCGGCGACGAGCTTGAGCACCGACGCGACGTCGCCGACGTCTGCGGCAAATCCCTGGGCGCCATGCCCAATGTCCGCGGCGACGTTTGTGCTGCGCTCGATGTCTCGTCCGACGACCGCAACGCGAGCGCCGCAGGTCGCGAGAGTCTCAGCGATACTGCGGCCGATGCCGCGCGTGCTTCCAGTGACGAGCGCGTTGCGCCCCGTGAGATCGATCTGCAGCGTCATCCCAGAGCTCCTGCAAGCTTGTCCAGGTCGGCAGGCGCGCCGACAGCGACGCTTCGTGCGCCCGGCACGATCCGCGATACAAGTCCTGACAAAACGTTGCCGGACCCGAGCTCAACGTACAGCGCATCCGGATAGGCAGCCGCCATCGCGCGAACTTCGTCCGACCAGCGCACTGGCGATGTCAACTGTTTGAGGAGCAGCGCGCGCGCATCCGATCCTCTCGTGCATGGCCCGGCCGTAACGTTCGAGTAGACCGGAAACTCCGGGTCTGCGAATACAGTTTCGGTCACTGCGCCACTGAATGCGATTTCGGCTGGCTTCATCAAAGGCGAGTGAAATGCACCGCTCACCGTGAGACGGATCGCTCGTTTGGCACCCGCTGCCTTGGCGAGTTCCATGGCGCGTTCCACGCCAGCGATCTCGCCGGATACAACGACCTGCTCGTCGGTGTTGTAATTGGCGGGAACAACGAGTCCGGCTTCACGGGAAGCCTGCTCGCAGACCGAATCGATGCTGGTCGAAAGCGTCCCCAGAACAGCGGCCATCGTACCCGGTCGCTCCGAGCCGATGTCGAACATGATCTCGCCACGGTGCCGCACCAGTCTGGCGCCGGATTCGAGTGTAAGCGATGCGGCGGCGTGGTACGCCGTCAGCTCACCAAGCGAATGGCCCGCGGCCGCGACGACGCGATTGGCTAGAATCTCGCGCGCGACGGCCCACGTCGCCGCCCCGTGGGCGTATAGCGCCGGTTGCGCATTCTTGGTGAGAGTGAGCTCGTCATTGGGTCCGTCAAAGCACAGCGAGCTGAGCCCGAAGCCAAGAGCGTCGTCGATGCGCTGGAACGCTTCCCGCGCCGCCGGAAATGCAGCCGCGAGATCCTTCCCCATTCCTTGCTTCTGAGAACCCTGTCCGGGAAAAAGCAGGATGACGTTCACGTTTCTTACGGAGTTTGCGAGATCAGAGACGAACGATCGCCGATGCCCACGTAAAGCCGGCACCAAAGGCAACCATCATCACAGTCGAGCCGGGTCCAACGATCTTCTTCTCGACGACTTCATCCAGCGCAATCGGAATTGACGCGGACGATGTATTACCGAAGCGATCGACGTTGACGTAAACCTTTTGCATCGGAATGTTCGCGTGCTTCGCCGTGGCCTCGATGATCCGAACGTTGGCCTGGTGCGGTATGAGCAGGTCAATATCCGCGCCGCGCAACTTGGCGGAGTCGAGCGCGCGATCTGCAGCTTCGCTCATCTCGCGTACCGCATGCTTGAACACTTCGCGGCCGGCCATCTTGACGAGATGCGTGCGGTTCTGGAGCACCTCGGCGGTCATCGGATGCGCCGCACCGCCGTCGGGGCGATACAGCAGGTTGGCGAGGCAGCCGTCGCTGCGCAAAAAGGTCGAAAGAATTCCTGCGCGCTCGCCGCCCTTGTTTCGCTGCAGCACAACTGCGCCTGAGCCATCGCCGAACAGCACACAAGTCGAGCGATCTGTCCAGTCGACAATGGCGCTCATCTTTTCCGCGCCGACAACAAGCGCGGTATCGATCGCGCCTGATGCTATCATACCTTCCGCAACAGCGAGGCCGTACAGCCAGCCGGAACACGCTGCCGAAATGTCGAACGCCGCAGCTCGCGTGGCGCCCAGCTCCGCCTGGAGATCGACCGCCGTAGCCGGCAGCAGCCGGTCCGGACTTGCAGTGCTCAGGATGATCGCGTCGATCTCTCCTGCACTGACACCGGCCCGCTCCATCGCCTTGCGCGACGCACCGGCTGCCATCCAGCAGGTGGTTTCCGTCTCTGAGGCAATGCGGCGCTCTCGGATTCCGGTGCGCTCGATGATCCACTCATCGGATGTCTCGATTCCGATGGAAGCGAAATCGTTGTTGCTGAAGACCCTGGCAGGAAGACCGCGACCGGTGCCGGTTATACGTGCGATTGTTGGAATCATGCGACGGCCGCCGGGTGCTTCTGCTCGGACTCGGCGAGACGCTGACCCATGAGATCGTTCATCTTGCTCTCCACTGCACGCAGCCCAACCTTGACTGCGTTCTTGATTGCACGCGGCGACGACTTGCCATGCGAGATGATGCTTACTCCCCGCACACCCAAGAGAGGCGCTCCGCCATGCTCCGAGTAATCCAGCTGGCTCAGTGCGTGTGCTATCGTCGCAGCGTCTATGCCGGATGACTTCCTGATCAGGCCAACAATCATGGGCGTGACAGCCTCGTAGAACTTGAGCACCACGTTGCCGACGAAACCGTCACACACGACTACATCGAGTGGGCCGGCATCGGTCGCGCCGGCCGGAAGATCGCGCCCCTCGACATTGCCGTGGAAGTTGAAGCCAGCGGCGGTGAACATCGCATTGGCTTCCTTGACGGCGGCGTTCCCCTTTTCGGGTTCCTCGCCGATGCTGAGCAGGCCGATGGCCGGATTGTCGCGCCCCAACAGACACTCTGCGTACACACCGCCGAGCCACGCGAACTGGAGCAGCTCTCGTGCGGAGCAGTCGACGTTGGCGCCGCAATCGAGCACGACGACCGGGCGCAGTGCGGTGGGAAAAAGCGTGGCGATAGCGGGCCTGTGAAGGCCCGGCATGAGCTTGAGGACGATTGTTGAGGCGGCCATCTGCGCGCCGGTGCTGCCAGCGGAGACGAACGCGTCGGACTCACCTTTTGCTTGAAGTGAGAGCCCTATCGTCATGGAGTTACGAGGTTTAGCTCGTAGCGCCGCCAAAGGTTTTTCAGACATGTCAACCGCCTCTGGGGCGTCGACTATCGTAATTCGGTCGCGATGCGAGGCCAGCGCCGCATACTCACCAGCGAGCATCGTGTCGAGGGTGGCCTGAATGACTTCGGCTCGACCGACCAGCTGTATGGAGTGTGCCTGATCCAGTTCCGCGAGCGCGAGGAGCGCCCCTGCTACTGGAGCGGCGGGGGCATAATCGCCCCCCATCGCGTCTAACGCGATGCGGGCCAACTAGGCGCCCTTAGCGGCTACTCTCTGTTTGCCGCCGTAGTAGCCACATTCCTCGCACACATGGTGCGGACGTTTGATGGCCTGGCACTGCGGGCACTTCTGGAGGGCGATTGCGGGCGCACCCTTCGCGGTGTTGCGGAGGCGCTTGCGCTGCTTTGATATACGGCGTTTCGGGACGGCCATGGGACGGCTTCTAGGTCAGGTTTCAGGCTTGGAAAGCGTCGCACCGGAGGAACTCTGGCGCAACGCATCCCAGCGGGCATCGGTTGTCACGGACTCGCAGTCGCAAGCTCCGTCATTCAGGTCGGCACCGCATTTGAGACATAGTCCCTTGCAATCCTCCCTGCAATCCACGAGGGTTGGCACCGAGAGGAGCCATCCTTCGCGTACAGCTGGTCGTACGTCAAGCTGATGTGCGCCGGGGTCGTACGCAAATACGTCCGGATCATCTTCGGTAGTTGGATCGTCAGCGGGGGCGAAGAGGAAATGTGCATCCTCGTTCACGTCTCGGGTGACCTCGGTAAGGCACTTCCGACAGTCCAGCTTCACCGCGCCGGAAAAGCGTCCGCTAAAGTAGAAGCGGCCATTACCGGCACTGGAAAACCGCCCCTCGACATGAACCGCGTCGAGCGGACGCGTATCGGCCGCAGTCCAGATGGGATCGTCGGCCGAAAGGTCAC
>JBDTIP010000010.1:0-3600 GCA_039936295.1 Gemmatimonadaceae bacterium | reverse complement strand
TACTTGTCCATGTGCGTCGTCATCTTGGTGAGCAAATCGGTGAGCGGTGGGCCCCAGCAGTGCGGCGCCATGGGTTGAAATACCACTTCACCAGTCGGCGTTGGGTTGGTCGCGTGCTTGAGAAACGTGTCGAGCTCGTGCACACCCATGTTCAGGTAGTACGTGTCGGCATCGCCAACGTACACGTTGATCTTGTTCGCCACTTTGGGGCCGAGCGTGCTCCAGTTGGTTTCGAGAATGTTGCGCAGGTCATAATGCTGCTTCCAGTACGCGGCGACCTGCTTGTCGATCACACCCGTTTTCTTGTTCCAGATCGGTATCGGATAACCATCCGCGCCGACGGGGCCATACGTCGCCTGCCAGATGTCCCATTGTCCACCCGAACGCGCGCTGTCGCCGACGGAGAGCTCGTACCAGTTCTCGTCCTTCATCATCGCAGTGATGTTGCCATCCGGCTTACGTGAGTCCGGACGCTCCAGCTTCATCCAGCTCCCGGCGTTCAGCCAGTACGCATTCGTGTCAGCGTAGATGTTGACGATCTGGTAATAGCGAAAGTCGACGCCGTCGGGGCAGAGCGACCATGTTCCGCCGTAGAAATCCGGGTACATCACCTGATGTGCGAGCGAGATCCAGCCACCAGTTGATCCACCGGTCAGCAAGCGCGCCCACGGTTGGCGCAGAACGCGGAACTTCGTTTCCACAGCGGGCAGCAGCTCTTTCATGAGCGCGTCGCCGTACGGTCCGTTGTTCTCCGAGTTGACGCCGTACGAGTCGTCATAGTACGGCGATGGATGCTGCAGGGTGACGAGAATCACGCGTGGCGTGCCATCGGCGAGCCAATAGTTCGTGAAGCTGGCGCCCGGTCCTTTCGTCCGACCGAATCCGCCCGGCGCGGCGAGCGAGAAGTGGCCTTCGTCATACACTACGGGATACTTCACGCCGGGATGCTTGTCGTAATCCTTGGGCAACAGCACCGTCGCGCCAAAGTAGATCGGATGACCCCACCATTTGGTGAGGATTGCGCTCTGCATCTTGATGTGTTTTACATACTGGTCGTCAGCGGGCTCGGTGATCGGTGGAATCACCTTGTCGGCGACGAGCTTGATCGGCTTGGATGATGCAGGATCGTACTGAATCACTACGGGATCGCCGTAGATGTTGCCTGGCGACTTCTTCCAGTTCTGCCCTTCCCACTGGTCCATGTGCATCCAGACTGTGTGGCCATCCGCTCGCGCGAATTTAGTGTAGATGTTCACGAACGGCTCGACGCGATATCTGCCGGCTGGGATGTCGCGCAGGCTCCGGACCGGGTGGCCGAACGCCGCGGCGCCTATCACAGCACTCTGGCCTGGAGCGAGATTCTCGACGTTCACGCCGAAAAGTGGATCGCCGGTCTCACCGGTTCGCTCGATCGGCGTGCCGGCAGTGTCGGAGATGCGGCTTATCGCGACGTAGATGCGCCCCGTAACTGCATCCGGATGCGCAGCCTTGCTGAACGAGATCTCGAAACGCGGGCCGACCGAGGAACGCTGCCCATACGTGACGGTGGACGCAGAGAGCAGTGCAGCAGCGAGGAGGACCGACGTGCGCCAATTGCGCGCGCAGATACCAACCGCACGATTCTGTAGTTGCGAATGCATGCGCCAATTTCACGCCGCCGCCGCGCAACCGCAATGACAAAGCGTTGGCCCCTTGAAGCGGGCAAGACCCCGTCAGGCGGTCGTCGAACGAGCGTTCGGTCGCTAGTTTGACAACCACAGCAACCAGCCACCAGAAACGCAATTGAACCGTAATATCACGAGTGCGATGCTGCTTGCTTTGTCACCACTGCTGATCGCCACGCAAGCCGTTGCACAGTCCGCGGATTCTTCACGCGACACCTCTACCACCAATCCGCACGCAGCGCAGCCCGAACGCCCGACAGTCGCCACACATGCCTATACGGTGGCGCCGGGCTACGTGGAGATTGAAACCGGAGTGCAGGACGCACAGCCGAAAACGGGGACGCAATTCGACGCACCCCTCGTCGTGAAATTCGGTCTTGCACGGCGCCTGCAGCTCGAGCTGCAAACCGGTTACGCGCACAGTGCGAGCGGAGGCATGACATTGTCCGGCGCCAACGACCTTGGCGTCGCACTCAAGCAGCGCCTGTTGGATGACGCACCGATTGTGAGCGACCTTTCCGTTCAGGGAACGTTAAAATTCCCGACCGGTGCAACCGGCATCGGCACGGGAACGACTGACCTTTCGCTGCTTCTCATTTCCAGCCGCAAGATTGGTGATTCGGAGCTCGACCTCAATGCCGCCTACACACATCGTTCCGGCGACGGAACTAAGGCACCCACTGGCGCGACGTTTGTAACAGCCTCGTTCGGGACGCAGTTCTCCGGGGGCCCGTGGGGAGGAGTCGCGGAGCTGTTCAGCTTTCCGGGAACTGGTGGACCGGCTGGTATGACGACGCAGGCGGGCTTCCTGTTCGGTCCGACGCTCGTGGTGCGACCGTGGCTCGTCCTGGACGCGGGCGCGATTCTCAACGTGGCCAACATGGGCGGCAACGCAGCATACGCCGGCGTCACCTACAACGTAGGGCGTTTACCAGGACTACCTGTGCACTGAGCCCGGACGCTGTCTCTCGTATTCGCAATGCTGCAGCCACGCCACCGGCACTGTGACGTAGACGGGACCGCTAGGACCACTAGTACCGGCCGAGGTCGTGGCCCACTTCCACACGTCCCTCGAATCCGCCAGCGCGAATTCCGCGAATCAACTCCGCATCGGTCGCGCCCATCCTTATGATGTGCGTCAGCACCAGCAGCTTGGGCTTATCCTCGGCCGCGATCTTCCCAAGCTCGACGTCGGAGGTGTGGAACTGGTGCATGTACGTAGGCCAGTCGTCGCCCCCGGACCGCTTCTCGGGCGCCAGCTTCGCGGATGAATACACCTCGTGCACCAGCACATCGACGTTACGCGCGGCAGCAATCAGAGCGGAAGACGGGCGCGTGTCGCCAGAGACGACGATCGATCGATCCGGCGTGTCGATCCTGTAACCATACGGCTCGGGCAGGCTGCCGTGCAGCACACGGAATGCAGTGACGCGAACGCCGCCGCTGTCATACACGACACCGGGCTTGATCTCATGAACATCCACCGCGTACCCATTGGCCGGCTCGTGCTCGAGCCCATTGGTGCGCACGTCTTCGTCCACCTGCCATGCCGCGATGATGTTCGCCGTCATCGCCTTGAGTCCGTGCGGTCCGTACGCCTCGAGCGGTCGTTTGCGTCCCATCACCCATGTGGTGAAGATCAGGTCGGGGTAGCCGAGCGTGTGATCCGTGTGCAGGTGCGTGATGAAGAGCGCCGTGACGCCATTTATCGGCAAATGCGCCGCTGCCAGCCGGCGCATCACACCAGCGCCAGCGTCGAAGAGAAACACACGTGAACCAACTGTCACGACCGTCGCTGGACCGGAAGCATCCGGATCGGGCCGCGGCATGCCAGTGCCGAGGAGAATGACCGTCGTGCTGTCGGCCAGCGACGGAAGCGTCTTTTGTGCGCGCTCTGTTGGCGGAGCGTTGATCAGAAGTGCCGCGCCGAGCGCGG
>JBDTIP010000009.1:0-3806 GCA_039936295.1 Gemmatimonadaceae bacterium | reverse complement strand
GAGAGAAGCTCGACGCCAACGTGAGCGTGAAACTCACCGCAATGGGCCTCGACGTATCGGAAGAACTGTGCGTTTCCATCATGCAGGAGGTACTCGAGCGGGCGCGGAAGTACGGCAGCTTCGTGCGCCTGGACATGGAAGCGAGCAGCTACACGCAAAAGACTCTCGAACTATTCGAGAACCGGCTGTATCCAGAGTTCCGCGGAACCGTAGGTGTGGTGCTTCAGAGTTACCTTTATCGCACCAAGGCCGACGTGGAGCACATGAATACGCTTGGCGCGCGCGTGCGAATCTGCAAGGGCGCGTACAAGGAGCCGGCCAGTGTCGCATTTCCTGACAAGCGCGATGTCGATGCGAACTACGTAAAGTGCATGCAGGAACTCACACTCAACGGCAATTACCCGGGAATCGCTACGCACGACGAAACAATGATTCAGGCCACCAAGACATTCGCGCTGGAAAACAAGATCGGTCGCGACCAGTTTGAATTCCAGATGCTGTACGGAGTCCGGCGCGATCTGCAGGAAAAAATCGTACAGGAAGGCTGGCGAATGCGCTGTTATGTCCCGTTCGGAACCCAATGGTACCCCTACCTGATGCGCCGGCTCGCCGAGCGTCCGGCGAACGTCGCGTTCATGACTGGCAACATCGTCAAGGAGATGGTGCGCGGCAGACGTTGAGCCGCCACCGGACCTGACATGGGCCGATTCCTCCCAGCCGACCACGACGCGGGTGATGCCAATACAATCGGTGGCTATCGCGCTGTGCACGCGCGTCCCGCAGCCTTCGAGGGGAAGGACGGTGCGTCGTACACCGTAGAAATATTGGTCGACGAAGTCCGCGAACCACGCGGACGATACGGTGCCTACCTGCTGTTCGTGCAGTGGCGTCGCGGTGATCCCGTGGCGGTGGGGCACCTCGAGACTGGCTACATCGCCTTCGGCGAATCGGAAGATGCCGCACGCAGTTCGATCGGAACGATGCTGCTGAACGATGTGAAGCACAAACTCGATGAGCTGATAGCCGCCAGCGAAACGCCGTCGCGACCGTGGTACGACGTCATGCGTGATTCGTGAGTCGCATCCCGAGCAAGCCGGATCGAACAGCCGAGGGACCGCTTTATACGGGCCGAGTGCTCTCAGGCACTGGTGGAATCTGGCAGGTGCGTACCGACGCGGGTGAGGTTCACGATGCTTCCCTCCGCGGCCGGCTCAAGCTGGTGAGCGATTCGGGTGTGAAGCTCTCAGTCGGAGACAATGTCCGGTTTCTGGCTGGCGAGCGAGGACAGGGGTGGATGATCACCGAGATCCTTCCGCGAACATCGCAGCTGGCGCGCAGGGAGCCCGGCGGCCGCGCGGGCGAACGCGTCGTTGTCGCCAACCTGGACCAGGTCGTTGTCGTGTTTGCCGCCGCGAATCCGGAACCGCATCCGCGTATGCTCGACCGATTCCTCGTAATCGCCGAGGCCAATTCGCTGGCGTCGCGCATCGTGATCAACAAGTCTGAGCTCGTCGGTAGCGATGCGGCACGCAAGCGTTTTGCTGACTACGAGGCCGCCGGCTATCCTGTGCATTTCACAAGCGTCAAGCGGACAGAAGGGTTGGAGGCACTACACGGCGTGCTGGATGGCAAGACGAGCGCGCTCAGTGGCCCATCAGGGGTAGGGAAATCCTCGTTGATGAACTCGCTTTACGCTGGGCTCAATCTGCGTGTCGGCGAGATTAGCGAATCAGTGAACAAAGGCCGCCATACCACCGTTGGCGCCACCATGCATCCGTTGCCTGGCGGCGGCTACGTTGCGGATACGCCGGGACTGCGCGAGGTCGGCGTGTGGGGCCTGGACCCGGTAGATCTACCGGATTGCTTTCCGGAATTCAGGCCGTACATCCACGATTGCAGGTTCGGCAATTGCTCGCATCTATCGGAGCCTGGCTGCGCCGTGATAGCTGCAGTCAAATCACGCAGTGTTAGCGCAGCCAGGTACGAGAGCTATTCGAAGCTGAGGACAGAATTGGAAGAAAACGAGAGACGCTGGAGCAACTGACTTTGGGGTTGGCGATCGTCCGCCGTTTCTTCCGCCTGCTCTCTAACTAATGTTCGTTGCGCCGAGTTTCCTAGCCTTTCTTTGCTGCTCTGCTGCGTTCGGCGTGCGCCCCCTGCTGGCGTGATGATTTGCCGCGCGTCAAAAATGTGCATAAGGCATCCCCCTGCACGAACGTGCGACAAATCTATTGTGGTACGGCGCGCCTGGGCGGACTGACTAATCGACTGCGACGACCTTCGTGCTTCGAGTGATCAGTAGCAGAGTCACCGCCAGTGCGACGAGGATGGTCATGCACAGCGACAGCGTCGTTCCCCAAACACTCGCTGCTCTGGCAGCGCGGGCGAGCTGTGTCACGCCTACACGGTGCAATCCCACATCCAGCGCGCCGGCCAGCGCACCCGACATTACCGCGCCAAGCTCCAACATGCCCGAGCCGGTGAGGCGCGCGCGGCCGCGGCCCGTGATCGCGAGTCCGCCCCAACAGGCCGCGGCGGCGGCCGCTGTTCGCTCGGCCAACGGAATCATCGATCTGAGCCAGATGGTTGGCATCGCGGCGGCGCTGACATAGCGGCGCAGCATCAGGTTGAGGGGAACGATACCGAACGCCAGTACCAGAACCGCGTACGACGCGGCAAAGAGAATGACGATCGTCGCGACGCGAATCGACCGCTGCGCGCTGCCGCCGTAGAGATGTCCCCGGGATTCAGTTCTGGCCATGACTAAAGTAAGACGGGCGGCGCCCGAAACCGTCACCGACGGACCGGCGCTACGCGGGCCTGGCGATCGTGGAGTGCGACGCGAGCTCCCGGGCCAGCATCATGACCTCGCGCGGGTCGTCCGGCGCGTCGGTGTAGGGAAAGCTCACCACAGGTACCGTGCGAAGCAGCTCCTTGAGGAGAGCTTGATTGGTACGCTCCGCGGTCCCGCCGCGCGCGCGGGTGAGAGTCGTGAGAACGACGGCACGGACGCGGAGGCCGTTCGCCTGAGCGACATGGACCATCGCCAGAGTTTGATTCACCGCGCCGATGCGGTTGGGTGTCACGATCACCACGTCCAGTCCCCATCGCCTGAAGAGGGTCGCGAAGCTTTCCGTCTCGGTGATCGGGGCCAGCAATCCGCCGGATTCCTCCACGACAACTGCATCGCTCCTCGTGCACAGCTCGGCGAATGCGCGATCCAGCACGCTCACGTCGATCGGCGCGCGCGCGCGCCGCGCAGCTACGAGCGGTGTTGCGCTATCAGCGAACGCGACTGGCTGCGTCAGCTCGGTCGGATACGCGATTCCGCATGCAGCGCGCAATCGGCCAATGTCGTGCGCCGACGTGGTCCCCACCGGTTTCATTGGCGCCACACGTGCGCCGGCATCACGCATGGCGGCGATGATCGCAGAAGCTACGACCGTCTTGCCCACGCCGCTGTCGGTGCCGACTACCCCGATCCGTGTAAGTGCGATAGCTGAAATTGTTGTATCCAGTCGAAGTGACTGCGTCGCTCAGGAGTCTTTCGCCGCCGTTGCTGCCGCGGAATCGCCGTTCAGCCTGAGTGTCCAGCCGACCGGAACGTCCTCGCGCAGGGAGTCGCGAACCGAACAGTACTTGTTCACCGCAAGATCAATCGCGCGCTCGGCGTGGATGCGCTCGATTCCAACTCCAGTGATATCGAAATTGAGCGTGACACCTGCGAGCCGTTTCGGAGTGGTCGTCACGCGCTCCGCCTGCACATCCACCGAAAGCGACTCAACGGGTGTTCTGCGCTTGGCGAG
>JBDTIP010000008.1:0-17037 GCA_039936295.1 Gemmatimonadaceae bacterium | reverse complement strand
CGCCCGCGCATTGTCATTGCACCGGCGCAACAGGGTCGGCACCCAGACCATATAGTCGCGAGCCAACTGGTGCGCGACGCGTGCTTCGTCGCGGGTCTGGCCAAGGTAGCACCGGACACTCCCGCCTACCGGCCGCGCAAGGTCATTCATACGCTTGCGTTTCGCGAAGACTACATCAAGCCGACATTCGTCGTAGACATCAGCGACGTTTTCGAGGACAAGATGCGCGCCGTGCGATGTTACGCGTCACAGTTCGACGGCGCGACTCAGGCCGGCGAAGTGTACCCGACGGGAGAGTCGCTGTACGATGTTTTGCTGCATCAGTCGGCGCATTACGGATCACTGATCCGGACTCGATTCGGCGAGCCGTTTTACACCACCGAGACGATGCGGGTCGACGATCTTGGCACGCTGGAGGTGGCAACGTTTTGACGAACGACGAACCGACATACCCAACCTATCTGAAGCTTGCGGAGCTGCTCGCTCTGCAGTGCCCGCGCAGCTCGCCGGTGCATCCTGATGAGTTGTTGTTCATCACCGTGCACCAATCGAGCGAGCTGTGGTTCAAGCTCATTCTGCACGAGCTTGGGAAGCTATGCGACTCGATTGGCGCTGGAGGCGTCCTCGCGGCCGTCGAGTCGGTGGGACGTGTCAACAGTCTCATGCGCATCGTAACGGCGCAGTTGCACGCACTGGACACACTGTCACCAAAGGGGTTCTCACAGTTCCGGCAGAATCTGGGCACTTCGACTGGCGGTCAGAGCGCGCAGTTTCGCGCAATCGAGCTGATCTCTGGACTGAGAGATAAGGACTACCTCGACTACATCAGGTCGCAAGGTGCGCTTGACCCGATCGTCCAGAGCGCTCTCGCGCAGGATCCGCTGCCAGAGCTATTCAAGCAGCTCCTCACAATGCGCGGCGTGTCGGCCCGGGACCTGTATTCAAACGACGAGCAACTGGAACTGCGCTTGCTCGCAGAGGGCCTGCTGTCCTACGAACAGGAGTTCGCGATGTGGCGATTCCTGCACGTGGAGGTGATCGAGCGCGTGATCGGCCCCGCCACCCCCGGCACCGGCGGGTCGCTCGGGGCCAAGGCGCTCCGCGACACACTCGGGAACCGGTTCTTCCCGGAGCTCTGGGCAGTCCGGGCCGCCTTTTATTAGGTTATAGCAGATGCCTCAAGCGCCCCTCTACCTCGACAACGCCGCGACCACTCCTGTGCGAGAGGAGGTCTTTGACGCGATGCGTCCGTTCTTCGGACCCAAGTTCGGTAACCCGTCATCGACGCACCGATTCGGGCGCGAAGCACGCGCTGCGCTCGACGAGGCTCGGGAGCGACTCGCCAACTGTCTTGGCGCACACCCTGATGAAGTCTCGTTCAATTCATGCGGCACCGAGGGTGACAACACCGCGGTGATCTGCCTCTGGCGCGCGCTCCATGCGTCGGGTCGCAATGCAGTAGTGATAACGCCAATCGAACACAAGGCAGTTGTTGCGGCAGCTCACGAGGTCGCACATGAAGGCGGCGAGGAGCGCTTCCTTGAAGTGGACAGAAACGGTGTCGTCGTGGACGCGTCGTTCGACGCGCTGGTACGCCAAGATGTCGCGGTGACGAGCGTCATGTGGGTGAACAACGAGACAGGTGTGATTCAAGACATCCCTGCTCTCGCGCAACGCGCAAAGGACCGCGGCGTTCTGTTTCACACCGATGCTGTGCAAGCGTTCGGCAAAGTTGTGATCGACGCGCGCACGCAGCCTTTCGACCTGCTTTCAATCTCGGGTCACAAGATTGGCGCGCCCAAGGGCATTGGCGCTCTGTTCATACGCCGCGGCACTGCGTTCGAACCGCTGATTCGCGGAGGTTCGCAGGATCGTGGCCGTCGAGCAGGCACGGAGAACCTCGCCTACGTCGTTGCACTCGCCACTGCCGCCGAGCTGGCTGTCGCCGAACGCGAGAAGCACTGGGCAGAAACCGAAGCTATGCGCGACAGGCTGCAGGCGATGCTGCTTGCTGCGATCCCGGACGCAGTTGTGCACAGCGCAGGTGCGCGACGCGCGCCGCACGTTCTGAACATCTCCGTACCTGGAACAGACAACGAATCGCTGCTCATGGCGCTGGACCTGCGCGGTATTGCTTGCTCAGGCGGGAGCGCTTGCCAGAGCGGCAGCCTCACGCCAAGTCATGTGCTCGCAGCGATGGGTGTTGACCGCGCGCTCGCAGGCGCCGCGGTGCGCATGAGCTTTGGATCCATCAATACCGAAGCTGATGTCGACCGGGTTGCCGACGTGTTTGTGAAACTAGTGGCCAAATCCCGATCGATGGCCGCTGCGTAGGATAATCCGCGTTCGATCGCGCGCGGAACGGCCGCGCCACGAACTCGCACAATCCGCGTCCGATCGCACGTAACCGGGCCAGGGGCGGCAGAGCCGCCCTCTACGCCGAACCGTTAAATTTGTAGGATGATACCGAACCGTGTTCTCGTCGCGATGTCGGGCGGCGTGGATTCATCCGTCGCCGCGGCGCTCCTCGTGGAGCGAGGCTACGACGTGGTCGGTGTCACCATGAAGCTGTTCTCGGACGGAGCCGATGTTCCCGACCGTCCGTGCTGCTCGCTCGATTCGGTCAACGACGCGCGGCGTGTGTGTGAGCGGCTTGGAATCCCGCACTATGTCCTCAACATGGAGACACGGTTCGGACACGACGTAGTGGATGATTTCGTCGCGGAATACGTTGCTGGACGCACACCGATTCCGTGCGTACGCTGCAACACTTTCACCAAGTTCCGCGACCTCCTGCACACCGCCGACAAGATCGAGGCACAGTGGATCGCGACCGGCCATTACGCTCGCGTCGAGAACGGCGAGCTGTTGCGCGGTACGGACGACGCGAAGGACCAGACGTACTTCCTGTGGGGAATCGATCGCGCGGTGATCTCGCGCATGTTGCTCCCCGTTGGCGACATGACAAAGACCGAGACACGTGCAATAGCCACGCGACTCGGGCTCACGATGGTCGCGAACAAGGCCGACAGTCAGGAGATCTGCTTCGTTCCAGACGGCGACTATGTGAAAATCATTGCGCAGCGTGCCGGTGCCGATTCACCGGCGCTGCAGCGCGGTCCGATCATTCACAGCGACGGCCACGTGGTGGGCGAACACGAGGGGTATGCACGCTTCACTGTGGGCCAGCGCCGAGGTCTTCCCGGCGGATTTGCTGATCCGGTGTACGTTGTCGCAATTCGCCCGGAGGATAGGGCCGTGATCATTGGCCCGCGCGAGGAGTTGCTGGGCAGTGGCGTCGTAGCGACCGAAATCAACTGGCTGGTCGAGAAGCCGCCGATTGCTGGCGACACGATACAGGTACGTATCCGTCACCGTGCGCCGCTCGCTCGCGGAGTGGTGCTGCGCGCCGGCGACGGTGACGTGGAGATCGCGCTGGATGAGCCGGTCGCCGCGATAACGCCGGGCCAGTCGTTGGTGCTCTACAGTGGAGTGCGGCTGCTCGGCGGTGGATTCATTGCATCCGAACAACGCGCGCGGACCGAACTACCCCTGCTGGCGGTCTGACCACCGGCGGCGTGAAGGTCCAGCAACACGCCGCTCCATTCCGCATTCGCGGAACAACATGTCGCGAGCATTCCCACCGCCGTGGCTGGTGCCGCAGCCAGTGCCGTGGTAGTCGTAGCGGCTGCGGCTGATCTCGCAGTCAACGGGGCGATAATCCTGCCGTGCGCATCGACCAGCACCATCCCAGATCCGGGAAGCGTCACCGCAGCGTCCATGGTATCGTCAGCTGCATCGAGTGAGTCCGCGATTACGACGGATTCCGGCAGCGTGACCCCGGATGTCGAATCGCGAGATGTCGAATCGCGAGATGTCGTATCGCGAATGGTCGCGAAATCGAAAGGTTCGATGCATCGCGACGCTGTGTGCGCAGCCGCCACTCCGATATCGAACACTGGGAATGCGCTCGCCGCGGAACCACGCACTGACTGAGCGGCCGCGATCGGCGCGGCCGAAATGCCAAATATTGCTGAAGAACAAATCAGCAACCGCCGAACATACGCCGCAGCAAGTGGATGCAAGAGCCGTCCCCGGTTTCGCCCCGTGAGATCACGCCGCGTTCGAGCGCGATACAGGCTTCCTTGGGAGGTTCGGCAGGAGTGTGCGCTTCTTGAGCACGGCGTGAGCGCGTGGCTCAGCCGGAGCGTCGCAGTCACACCATCAGGTTCGAGCGGTCGGGGAGGCCCTTCAGTACTTCATGCCACCCGCGTCCGCGAAATCGCGCATCATCTTCGCCTGTTCTTCCGTGAGGTTCTCGGGCGTGGCGATCGTTACTTCCACAATGAGGTCGCCCTTCTCGGACCCCTTCTGAACTCCCTGGCCGCGAACGCGGAATCTCTTGCCGCTCGGCGTTCCCGCCGGGATCCGAATGGCGACCTTCTTGTCGTCGATCGTGCGCACGCTGATCCGAGAGCCCAGGGTCGCCTGCGCAATGTTGAGCGGCACCGACGCGACGAGGTCGACACCCTCACGTTTGAAGAAGCGATCGGGCGCGACGACGAACTCGACGATAAGGTCTCCGGCAGGGCCGCCGTTTGCCCCCCTTCCTCCCTGCCCCTTCAGACGAACTTTGGTGCCATTGTCCGACCCGGCCGGGACGGCAATCATGACTTTCTTGCGCGTGCGAACCTCGCCGCTGCCGTTGCAAGTAGGACACGGTTGGGATGGCACCTGGCCGCGGCCCAGGCAGACTGGGCATGGCCGATTGACGGCGAAGCCTCCCTGCCCAAATGACACAGTCCCGCGACCGTGGCACTCAGGGCAGATCTTCATGATCGCGCCCGGCGCTGCGCCGCTGCCGTGGCAGGTCTGGCACTCCTCCGTGACCTCGAGGGTGACAGGAATCCTGCCGCCGGTCACGGCAGTGCGAAACGGAACCTCGACCTGCGTTTCGACGCTCTGGCCGCGCTCGGGAGCGCGACCGCGGCCGCCGGCACCGGTGGATCTGCCGGACTGGTTGAAGATCGAGCTGAACAGGTCGCCCAAACCACCCAACCCCCCGATGTCGACGTTGTTGAAGTCGAATCCGGCCGGACCGGGGCCTCCGCCCTGGCGAGAGCCCGAAAATCCGCCAGGGGGGCCGCCACGGGCGCTGCTGAACCCTTCGAATGCGCCCAGACGGCGCATTTCATCGTACTGCTTCCGCTTCTCAGCATCGCCAACAACGTTGTTGGCTTCAGATATCTCCTTGAAGCGCTCTGCGGACTTGGGATCGTTAGCGTTGGCGTCCGGGTGGTACTGCTTGGCGAGCTTGCGGTAGGCTTTCTTGATCTCGTCCTGCGAGGCGCTCGAGGAAACTCCGAGCACGCTGTAGAAATCCTTCGTCTGAGCCACGTGATTACTGATATTGCTTGACGACCACGCGCGCTGGCCGAAGTAGCTGGCCATTGAGCATGTAACCGCGCTGGTACACCTGCCCAACCATATGGTCCTCGTCCGGGCTTTCCGCCGGTTGCGTGGAGACTGCCTCATGCAGATTGGGATCGAACGGCAGCTCCACCGGATCGATCACTTCCACCCCCACGCTGGACAACGCCTTCATCACGTTCTTTTCGACCATCTCCACGCCGGTAACGAGGGTCGAACAGTCAGTAGCGTCTGGGTCGAAGTGTGCGAACCGTGTAAGGTCGTCGATCGAATCGAGCAGCACCTTGATCAGGTCGCCCTGGCCGCGGGCGCGCGCTTGTTGCGCTTCCCTGGCGGTGCGTTTGCGGTAGTTGTCGAATTCTGCCGCCAGACGGAGATAGCGCTCGCGCTCGGCTTCGAGCAGACCGATTTCCACGCCGTTGTCAGTTGGCGCGGAATCAGCAGGAATCGTCGGGTCCGACGGCGCGGGGACCAGGTCTTCGGTGTTGTCGTCGCGTGTGCTGTCGTTTCGCATTTCAGATTGCAGTCAGTTTGGGCAGGTCGAGCACCGTACGACGTATCATATCGAGCGCCGCCTGCGCGGCGCGGCAACGGATTTCGTCGCGGTTGCCCATGAAGTGGAAAACTCGTGCCTTGGAGTGCGGAGTGATAGGGGCATACGGCTCCGGCACCGGCACCGGCGGCCTTCCCTCGGCCAAATCCAGGGCGATCCAGACCGTGCCCACCGGCTTGTCCTCGGAACCACCCGCGGGGCCCGCGATGCCGGTAATCGAGACGCCGACCTCGGTACCGAGGCGCAGGCGAATTCCTTTCGCCATCTGAAGCGCGACGGGCTCGCTCACAGCACCATGTTGCTGCAGGTCGGACTCGACCACCCCGAGCAACTGTCTTTTCACCCGGTTGTCATACGCTATGAGGCCGCCGTGGAAGACGTCGCTCGAGCCCGGTACGTCGGTGATGTGAGCGCCAAGCATACCGCCCGTGCAGCTTTCGGCAACGGCAATGCGCAATCCCGCGCTCCTGCAGGCTTCAAGCACCACTGCGGCGAGACTGGTGTCGTTGTTGCCGTAAATGACGTTGCCAAGATGCTCGTGAAGAACCTGGCTTCCGGCAGCCAGTGCGGCATCAGCGTCGGCTGGTGCCAGCCCTTTGGAGGTGAGCCGAAGATCGACTCCGGCGATGCCAGGGAGAAAGGCGAGTGACAGGCCGTTTATGCCCTTGCCGAGTTCGCCGAGTCGGTCCGCAATTGCCGATTCGCCCAAGCCGATTGTGCGCAGCGTAGCGGAGCGTACCACGGTCGCGCTTCCTGCACGCTCAAGGATGTGCGGACGAAGTGATTCTGTGAACATCGCCCGCGCCTCGCGGGGAACGCCTGGCAGGATCGCAACCCACGCATCGTTGTCGTCGGTCAGGAGCACCCCTGGTGCGGAGCCGATTGGATTTCGGAGAATTTGCGCACCGCTGGGGATCAGCGCCTGCTTGTAATTGCTCGCCGGCATCGGCCCGGTACGGCGATACGACCGCCAGCGCTCCTCGAGCCAGCTGGCGATGGAATCATCGCGCAGCAGCTCGCGGCCGAACAGTCGCGCAACAGCCTCGACCGTCATGTCGTCAGCGGTGGGGCCGAGGCCGCCGGTGGTTATGACCGCGCCGGTGCGAGCGAGGGCTTCGCGCAGCGTCTCGACGATTGTGGCGATGTCATCTCCGCACGCTGTGCGGCGGACGACGGTGACACCCATCGCGGCGAGCTCACGACCAAGAAATGCACTGTTGGTATCTACGGTGAAGCCAAGTAGCAGCTCGTCACCGATAGTAAGTATCTCAACGTTCAATTGATGGACCGGTCAATCCTGAATACGCACGCGATACGATGCGTCGCGCGGCGCGACTGCTCAGTGCGTCTGGCTTACGAAGACGCGCGCGTATTGCCGCACGTACAGCCACAATGAATACAATGTAAGCACAACGGCAGTAACCATGGCGAGGGCACCGACAGTGCCGTTAAACAGCTCAAAGCCATGCCATAGCGAAGAGTCCCAGCCGCGCTCGCCAGCGATGGTTCGGGCGCTGAACCAGAAAAATGCGCTGCCGACCCATAGCGACTGGAACGCCGTCTTCCACTTCGCGGGGCCAATGGCGGAGATGACATGTCCGCGACGCGCGGCAGCCTGCCGAAACAGCATCATGAACACTTCGCGGCTGACGATGATCAGCACAACCCACCATGGAAGCGGGACCGATCCGAGTGGCGTCATGAAAGCGAAGTGCGACGCCTCGCCCGTACGGTCCAGCAACGGCGCCATCCAGTTGGCGCGACCCGCCATGAGGATGCTCATGGGGACGAGTGTTGCAAAGAGCAGCAGCTTGTCGGCCAGCGGATCGAGCAGCCGGCCCGTGTCCGTGACACTGTTCCTGCTCCGCGCAAGATAACCGTCGACGTAATCGGTAACCGCAGCCAGGACGTAGAGCCCGAACGCTGTAAAGCGGATGCTGGACGACGCGAAGAACGGCAGTACCGCGATGAAAGGGGCAGCTGCAATTCGTCCAACAGTTATGGCGTTCGGAAGATTCATTGACCTTATGCTAACGACTTCAACACCAGCTTGCTAACTGCCTTAAGTGTATCAAATACTCCGTCACCCTGCACCGCAACTGCCTCGAAGTATGGAGCCCGACCTACCCATTCGCCGGACGGGATCTGCTCGGCGAGATTTTCAGTTGCGTGGTACGGATCGGGGGTGAGAATCTGACGACTGGCGTCGTCGATTTCCCAGCCGGGGTTCAGATTGTCCTGCAGCTGCTGCAGCGGGGCCGCGTTGGAGAGGTCGCGTTTGTTGTACTGGATGACGAACGGCATCTTGGTGAGGTCGTAGCCGTATTCGGCCATGTTGTCATACAGATTCTGCATCGACTCGAGGTTGGCCTCGGAGCGATCCAGTTGCGAATCGGCTACGAATACGACGCCGTCGACGTTCTTGAGGATGAGCTTTCGGCTCGCGTTGTAGTAGACCTGGCCGGGGACCGTGTAAAGGTGGAACCGGGTCTTGAAGCCGCGAATCGTTCCCAGATCGACTGGCAGAAAGTCGAAAAAGAGCGTGCGCTCCGTTTCTGTGGCGAGCGAGATGAGCTTGCCTCGAGTATCCGGCTTAACCTTGCCGTAAATGAACTCGAGATTGGTGGTCTTTCCGCCGAGCCCCGGACCGTAATACACGATCTTGCAGTTGATCTCGCGGGACGCATAGTTGATCATCGACATGGCGCGCTACCAGTTGAAGAGCTCGTCGATTTCCGCATCCGCTCCTTGCAGCAGATTCGGACGGGATGTCCCTTCCACGCGCCCGCGCGAGAAGATCGCGTCAATCACCACAGTCAACTCCTGAACGGCCTGTTTCATTCGCAATCGCACGAGTCCCAGGGTGGTACGGTTGTCGAAGAGGACCACGAGGATGAGCCGGCGTGCAACATCCGCGAGGTAAATAGATTCCTTTTCGCCCTGATGAAACAAGGTGCTGAAATCGCTCTCACCGATCAGCTTCGCGAGCTGGTCGTTGGCACTGAAGTCGGCGGCAGTGAGCGTGGCGAACGCGGTTGGGTCGAAGGTCGGCTGCTCGCCGACCGTCGCCACCAGCTGACCCGAGCGATCGACCAGGAGCGCTGACCGCGCGTTGGTGTCGGCCAGAAATCGCTGGAGCGAATGCGTGATGGCCACGGAGTCGTCTTCAGTAAACGACCATGTTCCCGACCCGCCTGATCTCGCGCTACCACCTGCCATCATTCGTTCCCCATCTAGGCAAGAGCCTTTTCAATGTGCTTGAGGAGTCTTACGGCCCGTCCCCGAAGCATCGGCCGGGATTCCCATGAGATGTACTCGCGGAGGAGGTGGGCAGTGCCAATGGTCGGCTGCCCGGACAGATATCCGAGCGCCGCCAAGCGCCTCACGGGATGACGACTGAAGAGGTCTCTTCGGTACGCATGCTGCGCGCCTGTCCAGCTTGCCAGGCCAGCCAGGAGCCCACTGGCCAAACCGGCCAGAAACCAGTCTCTGTTCTTGCTCATCAATTGACTCACAGCATGACTCGCCGCGCCACGAGCGCCTGCGCTATGGTTACTCCGTCGGCGTACTCCAAATCACCGCCTACCGGCAGCCCCCTGGCGATCCGGGACACGGTCAGTGGATAGCCAGCCAGCCGACGCTGAAGATACAGGGCGGTTGCCTCGCCCTCGATGCTCGGGTTGGTGGCGATGATCAACTCTCGGACGCCGCCGGCAGCAATGCGAACCTCGAGATCGGTGACCGCCAGGTCTTCCGGGCCCACACCGTCGAGGGGCGAGAGCCGGCCTCCCAGCACGTGGTACGTGCCGTGGAACTCGCCGGCGCGCTCGATTGCCCCGATGTCGGAGGCTTCTTCAACCGCACAGACCAGCGCGGGGTCGCGGCGCGCATCGGAACAGATCGAACAAAGGTCGCTCTCGGTGAGGTTGTGGCATTGAGAACATGGATGAACACGCTCTGAGATCGTGATCAGCGCCTCGGCGAGCCGCTTGGTATGCGAGGCCGGCTGTTTGAGCAGGTGATAGGTGAGCCGCATGGCCGTCTTGCGGCCAATGCCGGGCAACTTCGAAAGCTCTGTTGCCAGGTCTTCTATCGCGGCCACTCAGAACGGGAGCTTGAACGGAAGGTCCATGCTGCCGGTCAATTTTCCCATCTCCGTTTTGGCCAAGTCGCCGGCCTTTTTCTGAGCATCGCGAACGGCGACCATTACGAGGTCTTCCAGCATCTCGACGTCCGCCGGATTAACCACGGTTGGATCGATCTTGACCGATGTCACCTGCCCCTTGCCGTCGGCTGTGACGGTGACCATGCCGCCGCCGGATGTCGCGGACACGGTGTGCTTCTCCAACTCCTCCTGGATTTCCTGGAGGCGGCTCTGCATCTGCTGCGCCTGCTGCATCAGCTTCATGAAGTCAGCCATAATAGAAATCTACCGGGTTAGTCGAGCAATTCGAGGTCAAGCGCATCGATCGCCGCACCCAGAACGGGGTCCTTGGCCCGAAGCATCTTCGTCCGCTCCGACCTGAGCTGTTCGTCGCTCAGGCGAGCTGGTGCATCGGCCTGCGCGGAGGCTTCCATCGCAGTGCGCATGGCGTGGAGCGGACTCGAAGAGCCTCCCGCGGCACGACCTCCGGCTGCATGCGGTCGCGCGCTCTGACGCTGATCCTGCGGTTCATGCGCGTCTTGCAGCACGGGCCTCTCGCGAGACGCTACGCGGCTGGCCGAGCGCGCGGGTTGTGCGGTGGCCGCGGAACGCGGTTCCGCCGGTTCGGCCGGTTCGCTGGCTCCTGCGATCGAGGCGCGCCAGTCCGGCGCTGCGACGTTCTCAGTTGAGGCGCCACCGGTCCCCATTCCGCGCAACACCTCGTCGAGTGACAGCGTGTGATCGAGCAGCGCAAAGCGGACCAGCATCAGCTCGATCAGAAGCTGCTGCTGGCCGCTCTTTCGGAAACGAGGTTCCAGATCGCTAAGTGCGCTCAACATGCGCAGCATGTCGCCGGCGTTGAGCCGCGCGGCGTTGGCGCGAAGTTGCTCAACCGCTGCAGGTGACACATCACTCACTGTTCCGCCAAGGATTACGGCGAGTTGCGCGCGCAGCACATCGGCGAACCCTGCCAGGAATCCGCTGAAGTCGATGCCTTCGTTCGCGAGTCGGCTGACGGCGCTGAACACGTCGGCTGCACGGCGCTCCACGACTATCGACAGAATTCCGAGGTATTCGTCTTCAGGGACGAGTCCCAACGCGATACGTACATCCTCTGCCGTTACGCGGCCTTCGCCGAGTGCGATGACCTGATCCGTGAGCGAGAGTGCGTCACGCATCGAGCCATCCGCCGCACGGGCGATCATCACAAGAGCGGCGGGCTCATGAACGACCTTCTCTTCGCCGAGTATGTATTCCAGCCGCGCGATTATGTCGCTGTTGCCGATGCGCTTGAGGTCGAAGCGCTGAAGCCGGCTGAGCACAGGAGCGGCTGCCTGCGCGATCTTTTGTGGGTCGGTGGTGGCGAAGACGAATACAACGCGCGGCGGGGGTTCCTCGAGAACCTTGAGCAACGCATTCCACGCCTCGCGCGTGAGCATGTGGGCTTCATCGACGATGTACACTTTGTATCGATCGTCGCCCGACGGAGCGTACATCGCGCGCTCGCGGAGGTCGCGCGCATCGTCCACGCCCCGATTGGACGCGGCGTCGATCTCGACCACATCCAGGCTGGACGAGCCGCTCCAGATCCGCTGGCAACTCGTGCAGACGCCACACGGCTCTCCGTCGGCGCCCTTGTGCTCGCAATTGAGCGCCATGGCAAGAACGCGCGCGAGGGTGGTCTTCCCCGTGCCACGCGGACCGCAAAAGAGGTACCCGTGGGCAATCCGGTCGCGTGCGATCGCGCCCCTGAGCGTGTTCGACACGTGGCCCTGGACGGCCACCTCGGCGAACGAGCGCGGTCGGTACTTCCTGGCTAAGGCGAGGGCCATGCGTCTGGTGTGCGGGGCGACTCCCGGCCTTCGGAATGTCCGGCATCTGAGCCGGAGTGAAGGGGGGCCAGGGGAATCGGGGCAACGCAAGACACCGCATGCCGCTGCTACCTTCGGGGTCCTGACGGGGTTAGTGGGCTCGCGCCCCCCGGATACACCTGGTGGACGGGAATATAACGGCCGGAATCGGCCGCCGCACTGGTGGGAAAGCGACTGAAGGAACACGCCCGCACTTGACGGCCATCAAGCGCGGGCACGTGTGAGTGCGGGGGCTACGGTCTGGTGATCTTGAGAGTGGGAACCCTGATAGTCGCTGAGTCGTGTCGTACTTGCAGCTTCGGAACCGCAACGCGCGACGTATCCACGCCTGTCTGTATGACCGGCGTGTGAATCGTATCGGTAACCGTTCCGAGCACCGGCTTCTGAATCACGTACGTGCCGTCCGCCGTTTTCTTGCAAGCTGTGATCGTCAACGCGAGCGCTGCCATCGCAAAAAATGTCCGGGTCATCGAGCCCTCCGAGCGTGGTGAGTGCGCTTACAAAGGGCAAGAACGGAGCCGCTCGACGTTTTCGAGGATTGGGACGTCCAAAGGCTCGTCATTGGCTCGTCACTTAAGAGCGGCAGCCGCGCGGGTGTTTTTTGATGGCTCAGTCTTCGAACGCTTCGTGTTGTCGTTGACGCACGTAGCGTAACTCGTACACCTGAGCCACCTCCCCGCCGAGGATGAAGACCATCGAAGCGTAGTAGACCCAGAGCACCGCAATTACGAGAGCGGCGATGGTACCAGTGTACAGCGAGCCCGGCTTGAACGAGGTGACGTAATACGTGAATGCAAACTTCGCGATCTCGAACATGACGCCTGTGAAGGCACTCGCGACCACCGCAGTCTGCCAGCGCATCTTCTTGTAGGGAAGATACTTGTACAGCCCAAAAAACAGCGCGGCGATGAAAACGAACGCGATAACGCGGCCCAGGGTGTACTCCACTGTACCCATCACATCCTGACGCAGTCCCACAGCGGCGAGCACTGCGACTCCGCGCGATGACGCTATTGCGAGGTATGCGGAAAGCGCCGTGTACGCAACGAACAGCAACGATGAGATGACCGTGACCTTGACGTCGTAGAGCTTTCCGTCGATGATGCCGCGATCGACTTCGATGTCAAAGATTTCGTTCAGGATGGATCGCATCGACCCGAAAAGCCGGGTCGAGAACCAGATGAAGCCAATCGCCGCATAAAGCCCAACGGTGCCGCGAGCAGCGATGATGCTCGATACGACGTGAGTCACGGGCTCGCTGCTGGTAGATGGAAGAAATCGGTTGACAAGGTCGACAACCTCGTCCGTCGCAGCCTGGGTTGACTGATTCAGGAGATACGTGAGAGACGTCGCGAAGAGCAGAAGGAACGGCACAATCGCAAGCAGGATGTTGAACGAGATGCCGCCGGCCAGGAAGAAAATGTCATCCTCGCCGCTGTTATCCCATACGCGGCGCACGTAGTCCGCGAAGCCGACCCAGAATCGATTGTACCACGGGCGCTTGCGGCCCATGCGGCTCCGCCTTAGATGGACTTCGCGCCGCGTCGCGCTGCCTTGTTCTCCGCTATCCTGCGCTCGAGTTCCGTTTTGGCTTCCGCGGCAGCGTACCGTCCGGCGTCCACCGCATCGAGCACTTGCTCCTGTCCGCGCCGGATTGCGTCCCGAGTGGCGCCGACGCGATCATTGACGCGGTCGCGCACTTCAGTTACCTGTGACGAAACGTTGTCCGCGATCTCCGTCGCGACCCCTCTCACCCGGTCGCCGGCGCGACGCGCGCGACTGCCGATCATTCGCCGTGTGTCGGCTCCAGCTCGCGGGGCAAACAAAATAGCGAGGCCGGCACCGATGGCGACGCCGAGCAATAGCGTGCCAACGCCGGGTTCATCGCGTTCGATTACGACGAAGGGCTGTCTGTCAAATTCATGGTCGCGCATCATTACCTCTTTCCGGTCTTGGTCGGTTTGGACTTGGTTTTGGCGGCGGCCTTCTTGGCAGGCTTGGCGGCTTCGCGCTTGGACTGCACGGTGGATGCAACTACCGGTGCCGACGCAGCCGCCGCGACGGCTGCGGCTGCCAAACGCAGATGCCGCGGCATGATGTCCGCAGCAGTAACGATGCTGGAGCGAGCCATGATCACGGCTCGCTCCACAGCGTTCTTGAGCTCGCGGACGTTGCCCGGCCAGTGGTAAGCGTGAATCCATGCCCACGCGTCCTCGTCAAAGCCGGTGATCTGCTTGCCATTCTGCCGCGAGAAGCGAAGCAGGAACTCGTTGGCCAACAGCTGAACGTCCGCGATACGCTCGCGCAGCGCTGGCAGGAAAAGCTCCACCACCGCAAGGCGATAGTACAGGTCTTCCCGAAGCTCGCCGTCGGCGAGGGCCTTCTGAAGATCCATGTTCGTCGCGGCGACGATGCGAATATCGACGTCAATTTCTTTCTTGCCGCCCAGGCGCCGAACAGTACGCGTCTCGATTGCGCGCAGCAGCTTCACCTGAATGTCGGTCGGCATTTCCGCAACCTCATCAAGGAATATCGTGCCCCCGTGGGCCATCTCGAACGCACCAGGTTTCTCGTTGATGGAGCCGGTGAAAGCACCTTTTTCGTGCCCGAACAGCTCGTTCTCGAGAATATCCTTTGGCAGCGCTGCGCAGTTGAGCGCAAAGAACGGCCCTTTCGCACGATCGCTCTTGGAATGCAGCGCCCGCGCGACAAGCTCCTTGCCGGTACCGGATTCTCCGAGAATGAGTACCGACGCACTCGAAGGTGCCACGGCGTCAATGATCTGATACACGGCGCGCATTTCCTCCGACTGCCCCGTGAGCTCGGCGTAATGAGTGAGCGTCTCCAGCTTGGACGCCAGCTCACGATTCTTTTGACCAATCGCGTACTTCTCGAGGGCTTTCGGTATGAGCGCCTTGAGGCGATTCAGTTTTTCGGCGTTTAGAGGCTTCTCGATATAATCGTACGCGCCCTCGCGCATTGCCTTCACGGCTGAGTCGATGGTGGCCTGACCGGTGATGATTATACACTCCGTCGGAATGCCCTTTGCCTGGAGCGCCTTGAGCAACGACAGGCCGTCGAGCTTGGGCATCATGAGATCCGCCAGCACGACACCGTAAGAGCCGCCACCCAGCTCGTCGAGAGCGCGTTGGCCGTCTGCGCAGATCGTGACTTCGTAGCCCTCATCGGTCAGGATCGCGCTGAGACCCTGCGTGATTGCCTGCTCGTCGTCGGCGACGATGATACGATGCCTCGTGCTAGCTGCCATGCGTGGGTGTGGGATCCGGAGTGTGAATTGTGTCGCTTCGTTCCTGACTGGACCGGCCAGAGTCCGCCGCAGTGGTGAATGCCATAGCGACATCAGTATAACGTTTGTGCAGACTCGCCGCGGCTTCGAGCTGCTGCGCGGCCGACTCGAGGAACGGTGACACCTGAGTTGCGTCCGCGCCGCGCGAGGTGCGACTGCGCGCGACCTCGAGGTTTACAGACACACCATTCAGCGCATTGCGGACATCATGCGCCAGCTTTCGCAACTCGGACGCGCGGTCGATGGTGTTCACCTACGATCAATCGCTCAGATCCGCGTCGTCTGGCGCCGCCGCAACGACCGCAAGATCAGGATGCGGCATCGGACGGTGCTGCACGGGCGGGTGGACGTGCGTTGCGACCAGCGTGCGCGTGTCGTGAATGTTCAGCTGACGAAACAAAAATTCGAACTTGTCATCATAGGCCTTGGCGAGGGCGGCCTTCGAATCAGCAGGGAGGTCCCATATTTTCTTCTTGAACGGTCCCAGCGCCTTCTTGCGCGTCTTGTAGAAGAACTGCTCGTCAGTGTCGGACGGCTTCCGCTCGTCCTTGGTGTTCACGTCAAGCCATGCATAGATCTCGTTACGCAGCGAGTCTGGCATGTGATCGAACAACATGTTCTGGAAGTTTGTCGCAAGGTGTATCTCGCACGCGCCAGTCGCCGGGAACTTGTGGAATAGCTCGTCGGGAAGCGTGGAGGCGCCGTGCTGCACCGCGCCCGCCAGCCCGTATTCGTTGCGCGCGATTTCAGACAGCTTCGTGAGAGTTCCAAAGTCGATTGCCACCTCCTTGATCGAGCCGTCCGGCAGAACAATGCCTCCGTGCGACGTGCCCGACTGTACGCTCACCTTCGAAAGCCCTTCGGTTCCGGGTGACCGGCGGTCAAGCAGGTCGTTGAAGCCGTTCATGTACGCGCGCAACTCTTCGGGCGTGGAGTTCTCCGTGCCGACCTCACCGATCTCGCCGCCGAGCGAGATCGTTATTCCGGCCGGCTGAAGTCCCCGTACGAATGCGGCGATGTCGGAGCACTGCTCGACGTTGACCCGCTGCTGTTCCTCGAGGGTTGGCCGCGACATGTCGACGAGCGTGGACGTATCAATGTCAATGTTGTAAAAGCCAGCGGCGACAGCTTCCACGGCGAGCTGCTTCACAGCACCCGCCTCCTGATCCGGAGCGGTGGCGAACTTCTTCGCGCTTATCTGAAAGTGATCGCCCTGAATGAACAGCGGACCGCGGAATCCTTCGCGGATCGCGGCTGCAATCATGACCGCGGCGTACTCTGCCGGCCGCTGATCGGTGTAGGCTATCTCGGACCGAGCGATCTCGAGCACGAACGCGCCCGCGTTGAGCTTATTCGCCGCCCGGAACACCGCGCGCGCAGTGTCGTACGACATGCCGCGAATGTTCATTGCGGGGACCGTCACGTTGCTGTATGCGCCCGTTCCACGCGCGATGTACAGATCGTGAATCGACGCTGGATGAATGCCCACAGCCTGGGCTACCTCCCAGATTATCCAGCGCGCGTCCGCTCGCTCGTCGTCGCCGCCGAAGACCGCCTTGCGTACGAGTGCGTCGAGGTACGGTCCGGCAAGACGAGACTCGTCCTTGACCCGAAGCTTGCCGTTCTCGACGGTGACGGCCCCTTCGAACAACTGTTCGGTCTTCGTTTTTGTCATGGTTGAATTTAGCGTGACTCCGACCAGCGCGGGTCGGGTTTGGGGAGCGCGTCCCAC
>JBDTIP010000007.1:0-4319 GCA_039936295.1 Gemmatimonadaceae bacterium | reverse complement strand
CTATCCGATTGAGGACCGACAAGTTGAACACGATGATTTTTCGCGCATCGGCGCACAGTATTGCGGTCATGGCCGCCGCGCTCGCTGTCGCATCTACCGCCGCTGCGGGCGGCGCGAGCCGACTGGGCGCGCAGCAAACGTCAACGCAGTCGGCACAATCAGGGCAGAAAAAGGCGTCGCGTCGAACGGCTCCCATGGCATCGCAGCAAGCCGTTGCTCAGACCACAACACCGGTCGACAACGACTCCTACAACCTCACTGCTTCGGCAACATTGCGCGACGCGCCGTCAGCAGGAGTCATTGGAGCGCTGCAGAAGTCCGCAAATGTTGAAGTGGTCGCCCGTGATAGGGGCTGGTCACGTGTGCGTATCGAAGGCTGGGTACCTGATTCGCTGCTGACACCGGCGGATACGACATATCGCTCCAACCTGAGTGCCGCCGATCTTCGGGTAAATCCGGCCGCAGCTCGCGGTAAGATGGTGGTGTGGAACGTCGAATTCCTTGCGCTTCAGACTGCCGATCCGTTGCGTCAGGGACTCGCTGACGGAGAGCCGTACATGCTGGCGCGCGGCCCGAACTCGGAGAACGCACTCCTGTATCTCGTGGTACCGCCATCACTCATGGGCACGGCTCGTGCACTGCAGCCCCTCGCGCGGATCTCCGTCACTGCACGAGTGCGCGACGGGCGCAGCGAGCCAGTTGGGATACCCATTCTTGATATCGAGACCATTCGCCGCATCAAATGACACCTCCGGAAGTTCCCGCCGGCCGCCGCGCGAATTCGCGCGGCCCCGACCGGCGAAGAGAAGGCTGGGGCGCGTTCAGAGAAGCGTATCCCACATTCCTGAAGATCATCGCTGTCGTATTTCTGTTTCTTGTCGCCGGCGACATGTGGCTGTTCTACCGGCGCGATGCGTACAGCCAGGAGATCTCGCGTCTACGCGCCAGCATGACGGACGCCGAGCGCAAGAAGAGCGATGTCGTGATGCAGACGGAACAGGACAAGGTTCAACTCGCTCTGGAGCTCGCGAAGCGGCAGGCGCACTTCGATCCGCGGTTGCACCTCTCGATCGCGGTTGACAGTGGCGTGATGTACCTCGAGCGCGACGGTGCACTGTTGCGTGTGATGCGCGTCTCGCTTGCACCGGCGGAAGTTCCCGGTTTCAAGGCAAGAAAGGGCGACACTACCAAGACTACCATGCCGCTGGGCCAGCGGACAATTCAGCAGGTGGTCGAGGGCGATTCACTCGCCCTCGTGCTGAACGGAGGCGCACGGATCTACGCTGGGTCTGACTCCGGCGCCGTAGACGCGGGAAATGTACGCGTGAATCCCGCCGACCTGCGCGCCATTCTTCCAAACGTGAGTGCGGGCATGTCCGTGTATTTCTACTGATGGTACGATTTCTTCGCCACGGCGTCGCAATCGCGTGGCTGCTCATTATCGGCATACTGATCGCGGTGGCGTTGAGCGTGAAGCTGGTGCGCGACACCGCCGAGATGCGTTTCGACCGCGATGTGAATCGTATGGTATTCAACGACAACCTCGATCTGCTCGACAACCTTCGGGCTCAGGCTGGCGTTGAAAGCGACAGCATGCGCAAGGCTCTCGAAGCACCCACCGCCGAACCGAACGCACCGTACATCGTCGTCAGCATCGCCGATCACCGGCTGTGGTACAAGCAGGGCGACAGCGTGATCTTTACCGCTCCGGTCGCGACCGCCAGCGGCAAGGAGCTCGTGGCAGGGAACAACGCCCAGCACTGGCGTTTCGAGACCCCGCGAGGACGCCTCGTGGTGCAGTCGAAGGATTCCAATCCCGCCTGGGTCCCGCCGGACTGGCATTACGTAGAGCAGGCGCGATCCCGCGGACTCGGGCTGGTGCATCTCGAGCGAGGCCAGAGCTACGACGGGTACACCGTTCAGGGATCTAATGTGCTACTGCCCGGCGGCCAGGCAGCGCCGGCGCCCAAGGAAGGCCATGAGCTCGTTGCCAACGGCAACATCATTGTCCCTCCTTTTGGTACCGTCCAGCGCCGGTACCTGGGGACTCTCGGAACGCGCCGGCTGGACCTGGGCGACGGGTACGGCATACACGGTACCGATGAGCCCAACTCGATTGGCCACTCGGTGAGCCATGGCTGCATCCGCATGCTGAACAAGGACGTCGAACAGTTGTATCCGTTGGTGCCCGTAGGAACACTCGTTTACGTCTACTGAGCCTGCGGCACAGCTCTCGCATCGCAGTCAAGCAAATGGAACAGACATCTCCCAGATCGCGCCGTCGGCCGCGTGCCGCGGCGTCCAGGCCGGTAGCCGGCCACAAGCGCACAGTGGTGGGCGCGGTTCGCGACCTGCCGAATTTCGCCAGGTTACTCTACGGGCTCGTAACCGACCCACGTGTCGAGCTGCTGGACAAGCTCCTGGTGGCTGGTGCCGTAGCATACGTGCTCATCCCTGAGGACATCTTTCCCGATTTCATTCCACTGATCGGCGAGGTGGATGACGTCTTTGTGCTGGTTCTGGCGTTGCGGCAGCTCATGAAGAGCGCCGGCCGCGAGATCATGCTGGAGCACTGGATGGGCGATCCGGATGATCTTGACGAGCTGAGCCTGGAGAAGATCCTGGCGGCCGCGGCGTTCTTCCTTCCTCGCCGGGTGCGGCGACGTTTGCGAACGATCGGGCGAGTGTGATACATTAGTCCATGGCGACACACTCTTCGCAAAATTTCAGACCCGCTGTACCGGTTGGCACCGGCGGCGGGTCTTTGTCTACGCGGCAGGACGAAAACACGCCGAGCGGCTATTCACGGATCCGCGCCGACGCTGCGCTCACCTTCGACGACGTGCTGCTCCTTCCCGCACACTCCGTCGTTCATCCTCGCGATGTGGTTACCGCTTCACGCTTCACGCGCGGAATCACGCTCAACGTTCCGCTGGTATCCGCGGCAATGGACACCGTTACGGAATCCGAGATGGCGATCGTGATGGCGCGCGCTGGCGGCATCGGCGTCATCCACAAGAACATGTCAATCGACCGCCAGGCGGCGGAAGTGGACCGTGTGAAGCGCTCCGAGAGCGGGATGATTCTCGATCCCATAACGCTCTCACCGGCAGCGTCGCTGCGTGAGGCGGCTGCGCTGATGAATCGGTTCAAGATCTCCGGAGTGCCCATCGTCGATGCGGGTCGACTGGTCGGAATCATCACGAATCGCGATCTGCAATTCGAATCCAATCTCGACCGTCCGTTGCGTGACGCCATGACCAAGAAGAACCTCGTCACCGCGCCCGTGGGTACTACCCTGGACGAGGCAGAGCAAATACTCGGCGAGCACCGCATCGAGAAGCTTCCGGTCGTGGACAGCGAAGGAAATTTGCGCGGTCTGATCACGGTGAAGGACATACACAAGCGCCGCGAGTTCCCAAACGCCAACAAGGACCAGCACGGACGCCTGCGTGTGGCAGCGGCGATCGGTGCCACCAACTACGAAGTGCGCGCTCGCGCCCTGGTGGATGCTGGCGTGGACGTGCTCATCATCGACACGGCGCACGGACATTCCGAGGGTGTGCTCAAGGCAACCGCCGACGTGCGCGAGAGATTTCCGGAAGTGCAACTGGTAGCAGGCAACGTCGCAACGCGATCTGGCGCACGTGCACTGGCCGAACGGGGCGTGGATGCGATCAAGGTTGGGGTTGGGCCTGGCTCCATATGCACTACCAGAGTGGTAACCGGTATTGGCGTTCCGCAGCTCACGGCCATACTCGACGCCGTCGATGGGGCCGGAGAGGTACCGATCATCGCCGATGGTGGCATCAAGTATTCCGGCGATATCGTGAAGGCGCTTTCCGCCGGCGCGTCCAGCGTCATGATGGGATCGATGCTTGCGGGTACTGAAGAGAGTCCAGGTGAATCGATCCTGATGGAGGGCAGACGCTTCAAGATGATTCGCGGGATGGGAAGTGTCGCCGCGATGCAGGATGGCAGCGCCGACCGGTACTTTCAGGAAGGTGAGATGTCGGCCAAGAAGCTGGTACCGGAAGGCATTGAGGGACGGGTGCCCTACAAGGGGCCGGCGGCGGATGTTCTGTTCCAGATGGTGGGCGGATTGCGTGCCGGAATGGGCTACGCTGGCTGCGGGACTATTGACGAACTGCGGACCAAGACCGAATTTGTTCGCATCACTGCGGCCGGTTTGCGTGAATCGCACCCGCACGACGTGGTCATAACACGCGAGGCGCCGAACTATTCGGTTTGAAGTGCGAGTGTCGCCGGCTGAGTTGGCGCGTAGCAGTCGGGCTGAAGTGGGCCAAGCAGGGTACCAA
>JBDTIP010000006.1:0-5522 GCA_039936295.1 Gemmatimonadaceae bacterium | reverse complement strand
GCGGTGCGACGAGCTCCCTGCTCGCCCGCGACCGTCTCGACTAACGCACGGTAGACGGTGTTGCGAACGTATAGCGGGAGCAGCTCGGTGAGAATCGCGTCGGCAGACGGCGCCAGTATGTAGTCGCGCGCGGTTCCCTTGCGCTCCGGCGGCGTAACTGGCAGCACGCGTTCCGCAGTTGCCGGTGTGGAAAGCGCGGAGTTGAACTTGGCGTAGACAACGTACACCGCGTCGAGCGCACCATTCGTGAAATTCTCGATCAGCGCGTCGGCCAACCCGCGCGCATCAGCTGCAGTGGGCCGATCCGTAATGTCCGTGCGCGCAGTCGCTAGTGTGCGGCCGAGGTAGCGGAAGAAGCCTATGCCCTTGCGTCCAACCACGTGCAGTTCAATCTGCGCGCCCTCGGACTCGAGCCGTTGCACGAGTAGCCGCGCTTCCTTGATCAGGTTGGCGTTGAACGCGCCAGCCAGCCCACGATTGGAAGTAAGAAGCAGCACCGCGGCGCGGCGAGTATGCGCTGGCTGCCGCAACAGCGGAAACTGCTCGGCGAGATCCGGTGAATACAGATCCGAGATGACTTCAGCGAGCGCACGCGCGTACGGCCGTGCACCAACCACGCGATCCTGCGCGCGCTTCATCTTGGATGTGGCCACCATCTCCATCGTACGCGTAATCTTGCGCGTGTTTTCGACGGATTTGATGCGCCCCTTGAGCTCTCGTCCTTTCGCCATTCGTAGGTGTCGTGACCTGGGTACTAATGCAGAAAGCGCCGGCGACTAGGCCGGCTTCTTCCGCGTTGCGTTGTAGCGTTCGATGGCGCGCTTGAGCTCGGCATCGAGATCCTTGGAGATCGCTCTTTCGGTGCGAATTTTGTCGCCGACCTGCGGGAACTGAGCGGACATGAATTGCAGGAAACCACTCTCCCAGTCGCGAATCTCCGCAACCGGAACCTCGTCCACAAATCCGTTGGTTACGGCGTAGATCACCATTACCTGCAGCTCGACCGGCATCGGTTGATACTGTGGCTGCTTGAGGATCTCGACAGTGCGGGCACCGCGATCGAGCTGCTTCTTGGTCGCGGCGTCGAGATCTGAAGCGAACGACGAGAACGCTTCCAGCTCGCGGTACTGCGCGAGATCGAGGCGAAGCCTTCCAGCGACGCCCTTCATCGCTTTGGTCTGAGCCGATCCACCAACGCGTGATACAGATATACCGACGTTGACCGCAGGACGAACACCAGCGTAGAAGAGATCCGCTTCAAGGAAGATCTGGCCGTCGGTGATGGAGATGACGTTGGTCGGAATGTATGCCGAGACGTCGCCAGCCTGAGTCTCGATGATCGGAAGCGCGGTGAGCGAGCCACCAGGAGCGAGGATCGTCTTGCCATCGACCACGCTCGTGTCTTCGCTCAGCTTGGCAGCGCGCTCGAGCAGGCGGCTGTGCAGATAGAACACGTCACCAGGATACGCTTCGCGGCCCGGCGGACGACGAAGAACGAGAGAGATCTGGCGGTATGCGGCTGCCTGCTTGGACAGGTCGTCATACACGCACAGCGTCGCGTTGCCTTCGTTGTACATGAAGTATTCCGCCATCGCGCAGCCGGAGTACGGTGCGATGTACTGCATCGGTGCCGGATCGGCGGCGCTTGCGACGACGACGATGGTGTAGTCCATCGCACCCGCGGTGCGGAGGCGATCGACGACCGCTGCGACCGTCGAAGCCTTCTGCCCGATCGCGACGTAGACGCAGACGACGCCGGTTCCCTTCTGATTCAGAATCGTGTCGATCGCGATGGCTGTCTTGCCGGTTCCGCGGTCGCCGATGATGAGCTCGCGCTGACCGCGGCCAATGGGAATCATGGAGTCAACGGCCTTGAGCCCGGTTTGCAACGGCTCCTTGACCGGTTGGCGAACGATAATGCCGGGCGCCTCGCTCTCCACCTTGCGAGTATGCTTGGCGTTGATGGGTCCGCGTTCGTCGAGCGGGCGGCCGAGCGAGTCGACGACGCGGCCGATCAACTCGGGACCGACCGGGACTTCTAGCACGCGACCGGTCCGGCGGACCTGATCGCCTTCCTTGAGCACCAGATAGTTTCCCAGGATCACGGCGCCGATGTTGTCCTCTTCGAGATTCAGCGCCAGGGCGGTGATGATCTCGCCATTTTCGGACGAGGTCACGTTCAACATCTCGCCAGCCATTGCCTTGGAGAGGCCGTAGATTCTGGCGATACCGTCTTTCACTTCGAGTACGGTGCCGATTTCCTCGACCCTGAGGTCGTTGAGGTCGGCGGCTTCGATCTCGCGGAGCAGGATGTCCTTGATTTCACCAGGACGGAGCGCGGTGTCAGTGGCCATGATTCGGAGCGGGAATTTTTACTGGTGGTGAGCTTGTGAAAATTATCACAAGCCCTGTTTTCCTGCAACTCGGCTCCTGGTTCGGCCCTGAACGAAGCGGTCTACCAGGTCCACTGCCCGGAGGCCCGAAAGGGACGCCGGCCGGGTGCTTGCGATTCTCGCCGTTGTAACGGCAAGGTGCGACGACGAAGCAAAACCCAGCACTGCGGCCACGTCCCGGACGTCGTATCCTGGGTTCTTGGACAGCTCGGCGGCCGAAATCAGCCTGACCAGATCAATAACGCGCTTGAGATTGGCGCCTCGGTCCCTGGCGAAGTTCCGGCTGAGGTGCTCGCGTGTCACACCCATCGCAAGCGCGAGCGTCGTCGTGGTCACCGGGCGTCCGGCATGTTGCACGATCGCGCGCCAGGTTCGGCGCTGCGTCTCGGTGGTAAGTCCCAGTGCATCTGGCGCGTCTGCGAGTGCGCGAGCGAAACGAGCCGAGTAGCAGTGGGGCGCGACGAGATCGCGCGCGAACAGTTCATCGATCTGTTCGCACAGCACGTCGGCGAACCCCATGGTTGCGGATCGCGATACCGACTCCGCGTCCGTAGTGCGGAGTGGCAGCAGACCGAAGAACGGCGTGCTGGGAAAGTCGCTCGCATGAGCTGCAATCGTCCAGTGATCGTCACCCTGGCCCGCGAGATCGATGACCGCCGCGTCGATCAATTCGCGGCGGATCGCCGCCTCGAATTCGTCGACCGTGCGCACCAGTACCGTGCGCCCACGCCGGCGCGGAAATGCGGCGCGCGCGAACGCGCGGGCGCGCTCGCGCCCCGCATAGAAAAGCACGCACGGGAACGCAGGCGTGGCTGATTCTGTTGACGACGTCACGTTATACGCCTGCCATTGCTGTATCAATGGTTGGTTTGCCTTCGATGAACTGTCGTACGATGGGATCCGTAGTGTGCTGGATTTCTTCGACCGTGCCAACCTGGCGCACCTTGCCCTCGTACAGCATGGCTATGCGTGAGCCGACCGAGTAAGCGCTGCGCATGTCGTGCGTGATGACGACACTTGTGACAGCGAGCTTGTCTCGCATTCGAATCATCAGCTCGTCGATGACGGCAGCGGTGACGGGATCGAGCCCGGTGGTCGGTTCATCGTAAAGAATGTACTTCGGGCGCTTGGCGATTGCGCGTGCGATGCCTACCCGCTTGCGCATTCCTCCGGAGAGTTCGGCCGGGTACTTGGACTCGGAGTCAGGCAGATCCACCAGCGCGAGCGATTCGCTCACACGGTCGGCAATCTCCTTCTCGGACATCGTGCGCATCTTGCGGAGCGCCATGGCGACGTTTTCTCCGACAGTCAGTGAATCGAACAGCGCGGCGAACTGAAAGACGTAACCGATGCGACCGCGCAGGTCGTACAGCTGCTCGCGCGGAAGCTCCGGCACCTCGAGGCCATCGACAAAGACTGTGCCCTTGTCGGGAAAGAGGAGTCCTACGATGTGTTTGATTGCGACCGACTTGCCGGTGCCCGAGTATCCGATGATCACCATTGTCTCGCCCTCATCGACTTCGAGCGAGAATCCCTCGAGCACTTTCTTGTCGCCGAAGGCCTTGTAAACGTCGTCGAGCTTGATCATTGGGATCTGGAACGGGTCGGAAAAACGGCCAGCGTCCGGAGCCTGTCCGAACGCTGGCCGCCTGCACTATACAACGATAGCGACCTTATGCAGCGAAGCTACTCAGTGCGCGACCGACGTCACCCTCGCGCAGTCGCTTGAGTGCGCGATCACGCAACTGGCGAACGCGCTCGCGCGTGACGCCGAGCATGGAGCCGATCTCCTCGAGCGTGTGCTCACGCCCGCCCTCGAGGCCGAAGTAAAGCTTGAGGACTTTCGCGTCGCGCGGTGGAAGCGTGCGCAGCGCGGTTTCGATCTCGTCGTTGAGAAAGCGGTTCATCGCCTCCTCCTCGGTGTCCGGCATCTCGTCAGCGACGAAGCGCTCGATGAGCGAGCGATCGCCTTCGGGATCCATCGGCGCATCGAGTCGCACGTCGCCCGTATTGAGAGCGGCAAGCGACTGGACAACGTCGACCGAGAGACCCGTAATCTGGGCCAGCTCGTTGGGAGTTGGTTCGCGACGCAACTTCTGGCGCAGTATCTCGGACGCCTTGATGATGCGCGAAAGATCTGCGGTGCGGTTGAGTGGAACGCGAACGGTGCGACCCTGACGCGCGAGCGACGACAGGATTGCCTGACGAATCCACCACACCGCGTAGGAGATGAACTTCACTCCCTGATCCGGATCGAACTTGCGCGCTGCGGTGAGCAGGCCGACGTTCCCCTCACCGATGAGATCGATGAGCGGAAGTCCGCGGTTCTGGTATTTTTTTGCGACGGAGATGACGAAGCGCAGATTGCGCTTGACGAGTTCCTGTAGTGCATCGGGATCACCCGCGCGGATCTTGCGAGCGATGTCGATTTCTTCAGTGCCTTTGAGAAGCGGGTACGTGCTCACTTCATACAGGTACTGATCAAGGATGTCGCGCTCGGGCTCACTCGGAGCGATGCCGGCCGGCGAGGTACCAGCTCCCCGGCGGCGGCGTGTTTTGACTTCGGCCATTGTAGCCTCTCTACTCTATATGTATCAGACGCCGCTCTCGCGGCGCTGAAGTCGTGTGGATTGCATAACCCACTCAGACAGTGGGATGGCGTGCAAGATACCGGCCGTAGGCCTCATGTCCAGACCCAAAAGTCGATGACATTTCTTGACTTTCCCGATACCCCCGGATATCCTTCGCGGTTCCTGCCGGGCGGGTCGATCGGGGGCCATTTTGGACCTGGTGTTTGCTCGACGAGGGTGGCGGGATGGGGCGGTAGCTCAGTTGGTAGAGCGCTTGAATGGCATTCAAGAGGTCAGGGGTTCGATCCCCCTTCGCTCCACTGGGCGGAACAGTTGTTTGTGAGTAAAGTGCCCGACGGATGGGCAATGAAATGCGGGAGTAGCTCAGTTGGTAGAGCACAACCTTGCCAAGGTTGGGGTCGCGGGTTCAAGTCCCGTCTCCCGCTTGAGGAAAAAGGAAGCTGGGCCGCGGGCGGTTAGCTCAGTTGGTTAGAGCGCCACGTTGACATCGTGGAGGTCACAAGTTCGAGTCTTGTACCGCCCATAGCTGGATGAGTAA
>JBDTIP010000005.1:0-3161 GCA_039936295.1 Gemmatimonadaceae bacterium | reverse complement strand
GTGCAGGTGGGTCACAGCACCGTGCAGGCTGAGTTGCAGCCGTTGATCCCGTACCTCAAGCGACCGTACGTACATCTCGCGCTCGATCCGGAATTCTCGATGCACCACGCGTCGGAAGGCGTGGTTCCCGGCCGCAAGGTCGGCGTGATGGACGCCGCCGAGATCAATTACGCGATCACGACGCTCGCCGACATCGTGAAGCAGAACCATCTTCCGCCGAAGGTGCTAGTCATTCATCGCTACACACAGAAGATGGTCACCAATTACCGCGAGATCCACCCCGTTCCGGAAGTCCAGGTGGTGATGAACATGGATGGCTTCGGGCCGCCATGGCTCAAGCGCGATTCATATGACGCATATGAGCGCATGCAGCCCGTTCAGTACAACGGTTTCAAGCTCTTCTACAAGAACGACAAGCCGATGCTCACGCGGGAAGAAGTGGTGAAGCTCAAGCCATCGCCGCTCTTTATCACTTTCCAGTAGAAATCGGCGGCGATACGCCCGCGCAAGAAAAACAGGGCGCCCAACGCGGCGTCCTGTTTTTTCGTACCATCTCGTCTAGCGTTCCAGTACGAAATTTCGAACAGCTCTTCGAAAACTGATCACCGAGGCCACATGAGCAGCAGACGAGACTTCCTCAAAACCGCCGCGTTGGGTGCAGTCGCGGTAGCCGGTACATCCCAGATCGTTAGAGCGGAATCGCTGCGCGGCTCGTGGAACACGGACACGGGCGATCCGATGGCGAATGAGATCGCGCTGACGGCGATCCAGGCCGCCAAGGACGCTGGTGCATCCTACGCTGATGCGCGCGTCGGACGTTATCGGCGCCAGTTCGTCGCCGCGCGCGAACATCAGGTAATGGGAGTCAGCGACTCGGAGTCGTTTGGAATCGGTGTGCGCGCAATCGTAAACGGCGCATGGGGTTTCGCTGCTACACGCGACGTATCACGCGCTGGTGCGGTACGCGCCGCGCAGGAAGCCGTTCAGGTTGCCCGCGCTGCGCGTGCGGTCACGCGCACGCCAGTCGAGCTTGCACCGACACCTGCAGTCACCGGCTCATGGCGCACTCCGGTGCAACAGGATCCGATCGACATTCCTATCGAAGACAAGGTCGCGCTCCTCCTCGCCGCAAATGAAGCGGCGCTCAAAATTCCGGGCGTGCGCTTCGCCAATTCCGGCCTCGCACTTCTGCGCGAGGAAAAGACTCTCGCCACTACGGACGGTACGCTGGTGACGCAGACGTTTGTGCGCGTGGGACCGTCGTTCACGGTCACCGCCATCGGCGACGGTGACTTCCAGTCGTACACCGAAGAGATGGCTCCGCGCGGATCTGGCTGGGAGTACATCACGTCGCTCGACATGGTTGGCAACGCACCAAAATGGGCAGCGATAGCCGCCGAGAAGCTCACTGCACGCTCGGTGGACGTAGGACGCTACGATCTCATTCTCGATCCAACCAATCTCTGGCTCACCATTCACGAGTCAGTCGGGCACGCTACCGAGCTCGATCGCGCGCGCGGCTACGAAGCCAACTATGCCGGCACCACCTTCGTTGCGCCGCCTGAGAAGATGCTCGGCAAGCTCAAGTACGGCTCGCGTCTCATGAACATCCAGGCAGACCGCACGCAGAAGGATTCACTCAGCCGTTGCGCTTGGGACGACGAGGGCGTCGCTGCCGATTCGTGGTTGCTCATCAAGGATGGAATTTTCCGCGATTATCAAACCGTACGCGACCAGGCTCCAGCGATCGAATCGCTCAACGGAGTGAAGCATTCGCACGGATGCTCGTTCGCCGATTCGTGGGACAGTGTGCAGTTCCAGCGCATGCCGAACGTATCGCTTCTTCCGGGCGAACAGGACACGACTATCGACGACATCATCGCCGACACTGACCGTGGGATCGTCATCAAGAATCGCGGTTCGTGGTCCATCGATCAGCAACGATACAACTTCCAGTTTTCCGGCCAGGTGTTCTACGAGGTGAGGAAGGGCAAGGTCACCGGTATGCTCAAGGATGTTGCGTACCAGGCGCGCACTCCCGATTTCTGGGCCTCCATGGACATGATCGGCGGCATGCGATCGTACTGGATGGGAGGGACGTTCTCTGATGGAAAGGGTGAGCCCCCACAATCCAGTTCCGTAAGCCATGGTTGTGTCCCCGCGCGGTTCCGTCAGGTCAACATCATCAACACAGCGAGGAGCGTCTGATGGCGACCACCATCATGACCCGCGATGATATGCAGGCGCTCGCAAAGCGCGTGCTCGCCATGAGCACTGCGGATGAAACGCGGGTCAATATCGTGAGCTCGATGACCGGCAATACGCGCTTCGCCGGCGGCGGTATCACCACGAGCGGCGACACCGACGACGCCCAAATCAGCATCACCAGCACCGTCAGTGGACGCCGCGCGTCGTCTACAACCAATGTCATCGACGACGATTCGCTCAAACGCGCGGTCGAAACATCCGCGCGCCTCGCCAAGCTCTCGCCGCAGGATCCCGAACTCGTACCGGAACTCGGACCGCAGCAATACCGGGACGTGAGCGCGAGCAATGCCGACGTCTCGAGCCTGAATGCAACAGCGCGCGCAACCGCGACTGAGCATCTGATCGCCGCCGCGCGCGCTCCAGGCGGCGCAATGCCGATCGATCCAGCCACGCTCTTCGTAGCCGGATTCCTCGATGCGCGCGGCACATCCACCGGTATCGCCACATCGAAGGGTCTGTTCGCATATCACGCGAGTACTGACGTCTCTCTGTCGTGCACCGCGCGAACTCCAGACGGAACCGGTTCCGGCTATGCCTCAGCCGGCGGCCGCGCGTGGACCTCGATCGATCCGGCAGCCATCGGACGGCGCGCCGCACAGAAGGCGCTCGCCTCTCGCAATCCAGTCGCGATCGAGCCCGGCCGTTACACTGTAATTCTCGAGCCGCGCGCCGTAGCCGATTTCATTCCGCTACTCATGGGCTCGCTCAACGCGCGCTCCGCTGATGAAGGCCGCAGTGCGTTCTCCAAGAAGGGCGGCGGCACCAAGATCGGAGAGAAGATCACCGACGAGCGCGTCACTCTGCTCTCCGACCCATTCGATCCCGATCTGCTCGGCCAACCTTTCGACAACGATGGATTGCCGCTGCACCGCGTGGTCTGGATCGAGAACGGT
>JBDTIP010000004.1:0-3051 GCA_039936295.1 Gemmatimonadaceae bacterium | reverse complement strand
CCGATATAGATGTTCTCGGAGCCGTTAGGTTGAGCTATCACGCGCACTGGCACGATCTGGCTAAGCGAATCAATGGCGTTATCGCGTGCGTCCCGCAGATCGTTGGCCGTCGTGGTGCCATCTGATTCAGCAGCGACAATCTGCTTGTTGAGGACAGCGATTTGTGAGGTGAACTGATTGATGCTGTTGACCTGCTGATTCGTCGCGGAAAGTGTGTTTGACGAAAGCTGGTCGAGGTTGGACGAGAACTGGTTGAGCTGGCTTGCTACTGCCGCGCCGCGCTGCTGCACGACGCTCTGTGCGGCTGAGCTCGTTGGATTGTTGGCGAGATCTCCCCAGGAGGAGTAGAACTTATTCAGCGAGTTTGCGAGACCGGTGTCCGATGGCTCTCCAAATATCTGGCTGATGGACGACAGCACGTCGCCCTGCGTGGTATATGCTGCTGCTTGCGACGACTGCGCCCGAAAGTTGGTATCGAGCATGGTATTCCGGACACGCGCGATGTCCTGGACCAGTACGCCGGTGCCAATCGCGCCCGAAGGTGTGTACAGCGGCGTATTTGGCGTCAGGTCAACGACCTGGCGGCTGTAACCTGCGGTGCCCGCGTTCGCGATGTTGTTGGACGCGGTCTGGATGGCAGTTTGCTGCGCCTGAAGCGCCAGCGCTGCGGTCCCCAGTACGGAATTGAGCGACATGTGCGACCCCTATGCGGTGCGCGAGATGGCTACGGCATCACTACGTGTGTAAGCTGCTGGTGAAGCCGACCCGTAACCTTGCTGCGCTGCATCCTTGGGTGCTCCGACTATTACCCGGACGAACGCGTCACTGTTTGCGATCGCTTCCCGAAGAATACGACGATTGATCCCTATCTCGCGTGACAGGCGGCCTGCCGCGACCTGCAATTCCTCTCGCGCCGTGCGCAGGCTCGGCGTCATCCACGGACCGAGGGCGTCCTCGAGGTGCTTGACCCCTGTCTCTTCCTTGCACCCCACCATCGCGTTGAGCGAGCGGCGTCCCTTGCGCGCCTCGCCAAGAGTGAGGAGAAGGCGGTGGGTGGCGAACACTGAATCGTCCACCGACTGAAGGTCATCGACAGCGACTGCTGCTCGCTGGCGGAGGACAATCTCGGTAAGCTCGTCGATGAGCTTGCGCTCCGAAACGAGTGCGTCGGTCAGAGCGTTCAGGGCGGCCGGCGAAACTGGTGCCATGCTCGTGCGGAAGTTGCCAACCGGTGTTAACTGCTCGCGATACGTCTGCATCATCATGATTGTCTCTTAATCGACGGCGTGATCAACTTGGGTGCTCTAGTCATCCACGCCGCCCGGCATCACGGGACTGCTTGCAGGTGGAAGCTGCGTTCCTTGCGCGTTCACTTTTGCCTTCAACTGACGGAAAATCGATTCGCTCAGGCCGTGCTTCCATTCCTTGGGAGTATCGGCCGCGATGTGCTCGTCCATCATTCCGGTAAACATTTCCTCACCAGCGCCTCCGTCGACGACGCCGCCCTTTGGTACGGACTCGCGCATCGACTTGTACATCTGCTGGACGAAGAGTGCCTCGAGCTGAGTGGACACCTTGTGAAGGCGCGCGTCGCTCCCCGCCGCAGTGGGATCGGCGGCGGCGCCTGCCAGAACCGGTAACGGGCCGCCGATCCTCATCGAATGGTGACCTCGGCCGATAGCGCGCCAACTTCGCGGAGGGACTCGAAGACGGCTGCGATCTCGGATGGCGATGTCTGGATCGCCTGCAAGGCTGAAGCGACTGCCTGCACTGATGCGCCAGTGGCGACTCTTACAGCCTGGTTTCCGCCGGCCGGCCCATTGGGTCCGTTTGCAGCAGCGCCAGCAGTCGTCGGTGCGCCGGCAGGTCCGCCAATCGTGAGCGTGACTCCCCCGTGGCTGACAACTGCTTCGCCCACGGTAATGTCACCGCCAGCCACCACCGTTCCATCGCGACCGTCAATCACGAGTCTGCTTGCGCGGTCGGGAGTCACCTTGAGATCCTGAATCTTGACGATGGTCGTGGCGCGATCACCAGTTGTGGGAATCGTCAACTCCACGGAGCCTGGATCTTCAACCTTCGCCGTATTGGCGCCTATGGCCTGATTGATCGCCGCTACGATCTTCGTTGCGGTTCCGATGTCAGGGTCCTTTAGCAACAGACGTGACGAGTTCGCGAAACTTGCCGTAGCGACGGATGCTTCGAGCAGTCCGCCGCTTGGAATGCGTCCGGAAGTCTCGACCGTGTTGAAGTCGCGAGAGTTGATATTTCCGTCGCTCATCACGAGCGAGCCCTGCGCCGTTGCGAGCGCCTGCGCACCTGCGTCGGTGACGAGCGGTGTCATCCACAGCGTGCCGCCGCGGAGCGATCTCGCATCGCCAAGCGACGATACGGTAATGTCGAACTTGCCGCCGGGACGAAGATATGGCGACACTTCCGCCGTCACGAGCACAGCTGCTGCGTTGCGGGTGCGGAGTACCGAGGCCGGGATCTCGATGTCGAAGCGGCGAAGCAGGTTCGCTATCGACTGGACGGTCTGTCCACCTTGCTGTCCTCCGAGTCCTCGGTCGCCCGTGCCGTCGAGACCGACGACAATTCCGTAGCCGAGCAGCCTCACGGGCATCGAGCCGTCCGCGATGGTTATGTCGCGAATCCGTGCGGTTTGTGCGCCGGCCTGGAACGCGCCAAGCACGAGGCAGGCGAGTGCTGCAGCCAGTGTGTCAAGAATTCGCTTCATGGCCAGAATGCTCCAAGCAGTCGCCCGATAATGCCGGTCTTGGGCTGCCCAAGTGGACCGTCGGCCTTATAATCGAGGTTGGCGTCGACCATTCGGAACGATTGAATGCTGTTGTCAGGTGCAACGTCCTGCACGCGCACCCAGCCGGTGAGCGTGAGATCCACCTTGCTCTCCTCGACCTTGATCATCTTTGTGCCTTTGAGTTGCATCACACCGTTCGGTGCGATTGCGACCACGCGTGCGCTCATCTCGGTAGTGAGAGTGTTCGTCCTCGCGTCAAGGCCGCTGTTCTGCGACTGCGTACCGTTGTTCGA
>JBDTIP010000003.1:0-14720 GCA_039936295.1 Gemmatimonadaceae bacterium | reverse complement strand
GTTGCACACCGAGCCGCTTGATCGCGTCCGCAAAGTCCAGATACACTCCGCGCCCCGTCTCGCCCACACCACGGCCTTCGTCGCAAACTTCCTTGGCCGCACGAGATGTGATGTCGCGCGGCCCAAGGTTGCCGAACGCGGGATACTTGCGCTCGAGGTAGTAGTCGCGCTCCTCAGCCGGTATCTGATTGGGCGGTCGCTTGTCGCCCTTGGCCTTTGGCACCCAGACGCGCCCGTCGTTACGCAACGACTCGCTCATCAGCGTCAGCTTGGACTGATAGTCGCCACTAACCGGGATGCAGGTAGGATGGATCTGCGTGTAACAAGGGTTGGCGAACGCGGCTCCGCGCTTGTACGCGCGCCATATGGCCGTCGCATTGGATCCGCGCGCGTTAGTGGACAGGTAGAAAACATTGCTATAACCGCCAGTCGCCAGCACCACTGCATCCGCAGCATGCGACTCGACCTTCCCGGTGAGAAGATTGCGCACAACAATGCCGCGCGCTCTCCCGTCGATGGTGACGAGGTCAAGCATCTCGGTGCGCGGGTACATCGTGACACCGCCCTTGGCGATCTGCTTCTCGAGAGCCTGATAGGCACCAAGCAGCAATTGTTGACCCGTCTGGCCGCGCGCATAGAACGTGCGCGATACTTGTGCGCCGCCAAATGAGCGATTTGCCAACAGTCCACCATACTCGCGCGCAAACGGCACGCCCTGCGCGACGCACTGGTCGATGATGTTTACCGACAGTTGCGCGAGGCGATAACTGTTTGCTTCCCGCGAGCGAAAGTCTCCGCCCTTGAGCGTGTCGTAGAAGAGCCGGAAGATGCTATCGCCATCGTTCTGGTAGTTCTTCGCTGCATTGATGCCACCCTGTGCGGCGATGCTGTGAGCGCGACGCGGTGAGTCCTGGAAGCAGAAGCACTTGACGTTGTATCCCAGTTCGCTGAGCGTAGCAGCAGCCGACGCACCGGCGAGACCGGAGCCGACTACCAGCACGGAGTATTTCCGCTTGTTCGCCGGGTTCACAAGCTTGATGTCGAACTTGTGCTGATCCCACTTCGTCGCGAGTGGTCCTGGAGGAACCTTGGAGTCTAATTGCATTACCTATCCGACCCAGCCGAGCACAACGCCGAGTGGAACGAGAGTGAATCCAAGCCACACTACCAGCGCGATCAGCACGGACAGCCGGTGATGCAGCGGATGTGGGGAGTCGCCGGCAATCGACAGCGTTCGAGCGGAGCTCCACGCTCCGTGATACAGGTGCAGCCCGAGAAAGACCATGGCGACCATGTAGAACGCTGCGACCCACCAGACGTGAAACGCCTGAACCACGTTGTGATACACATCGCCCTCGACGTAGACGCCGCCAGGGTGAAAGGTGCCGGTCGTAAAATGCAGGATGTGAAACACGATGAAGATGAGCACGACGACGCCACCCCACCGCATCACGCGCGATGCAGGCGTGGAAACCTGCGGCACTCGTTTCACATAGCCTTCCGAACGCGCGGCGTGACTCTGCTGAGTAAGCGCGTACGACGCCCAGACGTGCAGTATGACAGCAACGATCAGCACTATCCGCGCGAGCCACAGAAGCTCCGCGCCGGGCCCGTGCAGGAAGTGACTGTACGAGTTGATCGCGTCGGCGCCCTTGAACACGAGCAAGTTGCCCGTGATGTGCGCGAGGACGAAGCCGATCCCGATGATTCCGGTAACGGCCATGACAACTTTCTTGCCGATCGTTGACCGCCAGAACCGCTGAATCCGGTTCATCCCCGACTAGAGCTTGACTGCGCGCATCGGTTCGCGAACCGCCTCGGCGCTCGCCTCGAGTGCGCTGCGTTCGTCCGCCGTAAGCTCGACCTCGTAAATCTTCTCGAGCCCGCCACGTCCGAGCTTGCACGGAACGCCCAGGAAGAGATCGCGCAGGCCGTACTCGCCCTGCAGCCACGCGGCGCACGGGAGAATGCGCTTTTGATCCCTGGCAATTGCCTCGCACATCTGCACTGCTGCCGACGACGGCGCGTAGTACGCAGAACCGGTCTTGAGATGCTTGACGATCTCGCCTCCGCCCGTGCGCGTACGTGCGACGATCGCGTCGAGCTTGTCCTTCGAAATGAGCTGCGTGATTGGAATGCCGCTAACACTGGTGTAGGAAATGAGCGGGACCATCGTGTCACCGTGGCCGCCAAGCACCATCGCCTGAATGTCCCGGACGGAAACGTCGGCCGCCTCGGCGAGGAAGCTGCGGTAGCGAGCTGTGTCGAGGACACCAGCCATTCCGAGCACGCGCTCGCGCGGGAAACCCGTAACCTGCATTGCGACGTACGACATCACGTCGAGTGGATTGGAAACGATTATGAGAATCGCCTTGGGGGACGACTTCTTGATTTGCTCGGAGACCTGCTTGACGATTCCAGCGTTGGTGTTGAGCAGATCGTCGCGAGACATGCCAGGCTTGCGCGCGATGCCCGCGGTGATGACGACGATGTCGGAGTTGGTGGTCTCTTCATAACTGTTCGTGCCAATGATGCGCGAGTCGAAGCCTTCGATGGGAGCGGACTCCCACTGGTCGAGACCCTTCCCCTGCGGAATGCCTTCCGCAACGTCCACCATTACCACCTGTTGAGCGAGCTCTTTTTCGGCGAGGCGCTGAGCTGTGGTCGCGCCGACATTCCCGGCACCGACGACCGTAATTTTATTGACCATTATGAGTGTTGGAGACCTGAGTGAGATTTCTTCTGATATGAGGGACAGCCTGTACTCCTAACTTAGGCGGCTATCCCCCCGTTTGCGAGAGGGCGCGCAGGCCGCCTGTCCTTAGCTGAAGGAGAGCGTGCTCGCGCGGCTTGTCCTCGAGCGCGCGCATGACGAACGGCGCAAGCGCCACACCGTCCCGAAGCGGCGTCCTGAGGTCCACCTCGTGGTCGCCGAACAGACAGGTTCGCAACCGCCCATCGGCGGTAAGCCGCACCCGGTTGCACGACGCACAATATGTGTGCGTCATGGGAGTTATGACCCCAATCGTGCCCGGCGCTCCCACCGCTCTGTAATACCGCGCCGGCCCGTTGCCCAGCGCCGGGCCAATGTCTGGTAATAGTTGTCCGATTGCGGCGGACGCGGCCTCGAGTACCTGTTGAGACGGCACCACGTGCTCGAACTCGGAATCACTCATGTCGCCGACTGGCATGAGCTCGATGAATCGCACGTGTATCGGGAGATCGAGAGTCAGGCGGGACAGTGCGCCAATTTCATCGTCGTTGACGCCAGCAACCACGACCGTGTTGACCTTCACGGGATCAAAACCCGCGTCGATCGCGCTCCGCAGCACGCGCAGCGGATCCAGTCCCAGGTTGCGTCGCGCGATCGCGGTGATGCGCTCCGGAAGGAGCGAGTCCACGCTGATATTCACGCGTGTGACGCCAGCGCTCCTAAGCTCCGGGGCCAACGCTTCGAGTCGCACACCGTTCGTCGAGAGCGCAATGTCTTCGACTTCGGGAACGCTGGCGATTCGTGATACGATTTCCGTCAGGTCGCGGCGCAATGTCGGCTCGCCACCAGTCAGGCGGATGCGCCGAAGTCCGAGCGGCGCAAGCTGGGCGACCACCGAATGAATCTCGTTCGCCGTGAGAATGTCCGCACTCGGAATCCAGTCCATTCCATGCTCCGGCATGCAGTACACGCACCGGAAGTTGCACCGGTCGGTCACCGAAATGCGGAGATATTCGATGCTGCGTCCGAAGCCGTCCTTCACGCGGACGTGCCTGCAGCACGAGCCTGTGGCGCTGCCGCATTGACCCACTCGGTTGAGCCGTCGGCGTAGTGCTCGCGTTTCCAGATCGGTACGCGTTTCTTGATTTCTTCGATCACGTACCGACACGCATCAAACGCGGGACCGCGGTGTGCATGCCCTACTGCGATCATCACGCACGAATCTCCTACCACGAGGTTGCCGACACGGTGCACCGCGACGACCTCCGCGCCGCTCGCCAGGGCGGCCGCCTCTCGCACGATGTCGGCCATCTCACGCTCGGCCATTTCCACGTATGCGGAGTACTCGAGGCCGGTGACGACTCGTTTGCCGGACGAGCCGCGAACAGTGCCGAGAAACGTGGCAATCGCACCGTGTCCGGGCGCCTGAACCTCGCCGACAATCGCACTCACGTCGATCGGCAAGTCGACTATTCCGGAGCGGCTCATCCGCCCGCTACCGGCGGAATCACGGCGATCTCGTCGGATGAGTGCACGGCGACGTCGTCCGTAGCATACGCCTCATTTACGGCTATGACCGGATGCGGTGGAAGCAGTGGTGAAAGTGCTGCGATCGCGGATCTGATGGAGCCGACCGTTGCCGGTTCGGCGACCGTTATCACGGCGTGATCCGAGCCAATTGCGTCCGCGTAGGCCGCGAACACGCGTACCGTGAGCTTCATCGGTACGCCACAGTCATCAAGCCTCTGAGAGCTCGGAGACGTCGATATCGGCGATGAGCGCGCGGAGTTCCTTCGATGGCTTGAAAACCGGCACCGGACGCGCCGCCACCTCTACTGGCGACCCGGTGCGTGGATTCCGCGCCATGCGCGTCTTGCGCTGCCGGATCTTGAAGGTGCCAAAGCCGCGCACCTCGATATTCTGCTGCTCTCGTAGAGCGTCCTTGATCGCGTCGAGGAAAGTGTCGACGACACGAGCGCAGTCTTTCTTTGAGATCGTGGGGCCGGCAGTTTGTGCAATTTGCGCCGTTACCAGCTCTACGAGGTCCGCCTTGGTCATCCCAACACCCCAATGGAATTGGCTAAGTCGTTGGAATGTATGGATTTACTACGGACGGCGCAAGCGGCTAATCAAGGCGCTCGTCGTGGACCGGCTTCGACGCTTTTCAGGAATTCCAGGAATAACGGCTGCGCGTCATGCGGGCCCGGGGCAGCCTCGGGGTGGTACTGGACCGCGAACACGGGGAGCTGACGATGCCGCAAACCCTCGACTGATTGGTCGTTCAGGTTCACGTGGGTGACCTCGAGTTCCGGCGCACCGGGAATGCCGCTCTCGTCGCCCTGTACCGAGAATCCGTGGTTCTGCGTGGTGATGAGCACGCGCCCGGTTGCAATGTCGAGCACCGGATGGTTTCCGCCGCGATGTCCGTACGGCATCTTGGTCGTCGCACCGCCGAACGCGAGACCGATCAGCTGGTGTCCCAGACAGATTCCAAACATGGGCGTGCCCGACGCCGCGATCTCGCGAACCATGGACGGTGCGTACTCGATCGCGTCCGGGTCACCGGGCCCGTTCGAAAGGAAAACACCGTCTGGATGCATCGCAAGGACGTCGCTGGCCGGAGTCGTGGCGGGCACGATCGTGACGCGACAACCGGATGCCTCGAAGAGCCGCAGGATGTTGCGCTTGATGCCGAAATCGTACGCGACGATATGCCGCGCTGCGTCGTTCTCACCCCACTCGTAGCTAGCACCCGTGCTCACGACGCTGGCGAGGTCGAGACCTTCCATGGATGGGCAGGACTCGAGTTGCGCGACGACCGCAGCCGCCGGAACTTCTCCGGCTCCGACAATGCCGCGCATGACGCCCGCCGACCGGAGGTGCTTGGTCAGACGGCGGGTGTCGACCTCCTCCAGAATCGGAACGCCTGCATCGGTAAGCCACGAAAGCAGGTCGCCGTCTGCGCGCCAGTTGGAGTAGGTGGCGGAGAGCTCGCGCACTATGACGCCTGCCACCTGCGCGCGAGCCGATTCCGGATCTTCGCGGTTGACGCCGTAGTTGCCTATCTGCGGCGCGGTCATGACGACGATCTGGCCGCGGTACGAAGGATCAGAAAAGACTTCCTGATACCCAGTCATGTTCGTGGTGAACACGACCTCGGCACCTTCGATGCCCGGCGCGCCATGAAGGCGCCCGTGAAAAAGGGTTCCGTCTTCGAGAAGAAGGAACCCTGGACCCGCTGGAACGGCTGCCACTGAGCTCCTACTTCTTTGGACGGGTGGTGGCAGGCGTCGTCGGGGCTGGCGTCAGCGGAATCGCGGGCGCCGCAGCACTCGGCGCTGGCACGTTCACCGGCGGCGGCGCACCGAGCTTACCCTCAAGCACTGAATGCGGTACTCGCTGCTGAGTAGACATCAGCTGCAGGATGAAGGCGAGCGCGAGAAAGACGCCGCCCCCCCACCAGGAGATCTTGGTCAGGAGATTCCCAGCCTGACGCATTCCGATGAAGGCATCGGGCGAGGAACTGGCGCCGCCGAAGCTGGCGGAAAGGCCCTGGCCGGTCCCGCTCTGCAGCAAAATCGCGCCGATCAGGATGAGGCTGACCAGGATCAGCAGAATTAAGAGAAACGTGTACATATAGCCCTTGAATCTAGACTAGGCGCAGCAGATGGACAACCAGCTGCTGACTTCCAGGCTGGCACCCCCCACCAGCACACCGTCCACGTCGCTGGCGGCCAGAATCTGCGCCACATTTGCGGGCGTCACGCTACCGCCGTAAAGGATGCTCACCTCGGATGCCCGGTCGCCGATCAGATCCGAGAGAGCGCGCCGGAGCACGCCATGCGTCGCGGCGGCGTCTTCCGGCGTTGCTGTCTTACCGGTGCCAATCGCCCAGACAGGCTCGTATGCAACTACAGAGGCAGTCGTCTCGAGCTGCGTAAGCTGCGCCAGACCCATGTGAAGTTGCTTCGTGACGACCGCCGACGTTTCGCCGCGCTGACGCTGCTCAAGTGTCTCTCCAACGCAGAGGAGCGGAGTGAGACCGGAGCGCTCGACGACGGCGCACTTGGCAGCGCACATCTCGTTGGTCTCGCCAAAAACGTGACGGCGCTCGGAGTGGCCTACGAGTACGTAATCGGCGCCAGCGTCCTTGGCCATCGGCGCTGAATTCTCACCGGTAAACGCGCCGTGATCCGCGGTATAGACGTTCTGTACACCGAGCTTGAATAACGGTGGCTCGCCGGACGCTGCACGAACGGCGGCGAACGCAAGAGCGGACGGGAAGAAAGCGATTTCAGCTTCGCCGGGCGTCCACTGCTGCCGGAAAGACTTGATAAAACCGGCGGCCGCAGTCGGGCCGTGATTCATCTTCCAGTTCGCCGCGAAGATGCGTTTTCTCACGCGTCGTCCAGCGCTGCGACTCCGGGAAGCTCCTTGCCTTCGAGAAATTCGAGCGACGCTCCGCCGCCGGTGGAAACGTGGCTCATCCTGGACTCGAGGCCAGCAGCTGCGACAGCCGCGGCAGAATCTCCGCCTCCGACGATCGTTGTCGCGCCGCGGCCGGTTGCCGCAGCCATTGCGCGCGCCACGGCCAGTGTGCCAGCGTCGAACGGGGGCTTCTCGAATACTCCCATAGGACCGTTCCAGAGAACAGTTTTCGCGGACGCTATCGCGCGACCGTACGACTCCGCAGTTGCGGGACCGATGTCATACATCGCCTCATCGGCCGGAATCGCGTCGCGTTTCACTGCGTGGGCACTCGCAGAATCGTCCGTGCTGCGCGCAACGACAGCGTCGTGCGGGAGAATCAGGCGTGTGCCCGAGGTCTCGAGCAGGTCTTTTGCCAGGTCGACCTTGTCACTCTCCACGAGCGACTTGCCCGTCTCCAATTCCATCGCCTTGTAGAACGTGCAGGCCATGGCGCCGCCGACGAGCAACGCATCGACGCGCGGCAGCAGTTCGCGAATCACGTCTATCTTGCCGGATATCTTGGAGCCGCCGAGGATCGCAACGAAAGGGCGCTTGGGATCGGCGAGCGCGCCACCCAGATAGTCGAGCTCTCGCTGCATGAGGAGTCCTGCAACGGCAGGGTGCAAGTGCTGCGCAACGCCCGCGGTAGACGCGTGTGCACGATGCGCCGCTCCGAACGCATCGTTCACGAAGATGTCGCCGAGCTCCGCAAAAGTTCGGGCGAGAGCCTCGTCGTTTCGCTCCTCCCCTGGCAGAAATCGCGTGTTCTCCAGCAGCAGGATCTGCCCATCTTTTAGCTCGTGCGAGGCCTTTATCGCTTCGTCGGTGTCCGTCGATTCACAAAAAATCACGTGATGGCCGCTCAATCGCGCCAGCACGTCGGCAACCGGCTGCAGCGAGTAGCGCTGATCCGGCTTCCCCTTGGGTCTCCCGAAATGCGACAGCACGACCGGGCGCCCTCCGCGCGCGAGCACGTATTCCAGCGTCGGTAACGACGCACGGATACGGGTGTCGTCGGTTACATGACATGCGTCATCGATCGGCACGTTGAGGTCTAGCCGCACCAGGACGCGCCTGGAACACAGCGCCGAATCCGGTAAGCTCTGAAGCGTTTTTTTCTTCTTCATGTGCGCTAGCTCAGTTGAGGCGAGCACCCATGAAACGAATCAGATCAACGCAGCGTGACGCGTAGCCCCACTCGTTGTCATACCAGCCGGATACCTTGACCATCGTTCCGTCAATGACGTTGGTATTCAGCGAATCAAGGATGCAGGAGTACGGATTCCCGATGTAATCGCAAGACACGAGCGGGAGCTCGGTATATTTCAGGATTCCTTCGAGCGGGCCTTCAGCGGCTTCCCGGAACGCGGCGTTGACGGCTTCGATGCTGGTCGGCCGCTCGACTTCGACTGTGAGCTCCGTGAGTGACACATCTGGCGTTGGAACACGAATCGCGATGCCGTCGATCCTGCCCTTCACCTCCGGAATGACGAGAGCCGTTGCCTTCGCTGCACCCGTCGTCGTCGGAATCATGGAGAGGGCAGCGGCACGCGCGCGCCGCAGATCCTTGTGTGGAAGATCCAGGATTTGCTGGTCGTTGGTATAGCTGTGAATCGTTACCATCGCGGCGTGCTTGAATCCGAACGAATCACGAATCACCTTCACCATCGGGGCAAGGCAGTTGGTGGTGCATGACGCGTTGGAGACGATGTGATGTCTGGCGGAATCATACTTGTCGGAATTGACGCCAAGCACGATGGTGATATCCTCGCCCTTGCCGGGCGCGGAGATGATGACCTTGCGCGCACCGGCATCGATGTGCTTGCGCGCATCGGATGCGTTGGTAAAGCGCCCGGTGGCCTCGAGCACCACGTCGACACCGAGCTGGCGCCACGGGAGGGCCGCCGGATCTCGCTCGGAGAGGACCTTGATGTCGTCGCCGTCGACATTCAGTATGCCGTCGCCGTGCGACACATCGCCGTCGAACTTGCCGTGCACCGAATCGTATTCAAAGAGGTGCGCCAACGTCTTCGTGTCGGTGAGATCGTTGATCGCTACGAAATCGATATCCGCAACGCCCTGTTCCTTCGCGGCGCGCAATACCTGCCGTCCGATTCGCCCGAAGCCGTTGATGCCAACACGAACTGCCATGTCTGTATTCCTCGTTAGGGCGTATCACCGGCCGCGCGGGCTCGCCCGAAAGTGACGTAAGAAATGATGCGTGCGCCACCTTCGTGGAGCGCCTTGGCGCACGCGTTGAGTGTGGCAGCGGTGGTCACGACGTCGTCCACCAGGACCACATGCCTTCCGGCCAGTTGTTCCCTGCTAACAACAGCATCGAACGCGCCGGCGACGTTCCGGAGCCGGTCGCCCGGAGTCAGCCGCGTCTGCGTCACGGTTGCTCGACGCCGGACGACCGCCTCCAGAACTCCAATGTTCCAGTGAACGCCGAGGAGGCGCGCCAGGACCTCGCTCTGGTTGTAGCCGCGCTCGCGAGCCCGTGACCGGGCCAGTGGGACAGGCACGAGCAAATCTCGCTCCTCAACTACATCATGTGGAAAGTTAAGCCGTGCCATCTGTTCTGCCATTGGTTCGGCAAGCGCAGTCCACCCGGCGTACTTGAATTTGTGGACGATTTCACCGGCCGTCCCACCCGGTACCCAGCAGACTGAGCGCGCCGCCCTGACGAACGGCGGCAGCAGTTCGCACCAGCGGCACGATCCCAGCGAGCACGGATGGCCGCACCGAGTGCACTGGGGCGCGGCCAGCCGGGCGAGGCGTGCCACGCAAGTGTTGCAGAGCACTCGATGCTCGCGTGGTCCGAGGGCGCCGTCACAGCAGACACACGTTCGTGGAAGCAGCAGATCCAGCGTCGCGTAAATCGAGTTCCCAGAGCGAGCCGCCAGCCAGCGGTAGGGCCCGCTCTGAGTGATACTGCGGATCAGTCGAGAGCGCTCCACATCACTTCGCGGTTGGGCTCGACGCCGAGCCAACGTCGAAACGACCGTGCAGCCTGCTCGACGAGCATCGGCATCCCGTCCGACGCCGGGAGCCCGGCATCTCTCGCGGCACGCACCCATGCCGTTTCGCCCTTCCGGTACACGAGATCGAGAACGGCGCATCTGCGCCCAAGGCTAGCGATCGGCACCGGCATCGCATCGTCTCGCATTCCGATTGGAGTGGCATTGATCACAAGCTCAGCACCTTTCACGGCCGCCAACAGATCGGTTTCTGCGTGCGCCAGCGCAAATCGATGCGCAAGTGCCTGCGCCTGCTCCGGATGTCGACTCCAGACGACCAATTCTGTTCTGTCCCAATCACGTATGGCGGCAGCGACTGCTGAAGCGGCGCCGCCGGCACCCAAGACAGTGACGCGCTGTGGCTGCGGCGCGTGGGCGCTTTCCAGCAATTCGTGAGCAGCGAAGTCGAAACCTGCAACGTCGGTATTGTCGCCTATCAAGGCACCGTCCTGCACCCAGAACGTATTAACGGCACCCGCCCGCTCGGCCAGATTGGTCACGTGATCACACAGACCGACCGCTGCCTGCTTGTACGGGATCGTAATGTTGCCCGCAACGTGATCGGCGCGCAGCATTCGAAACGTGGCGCGGAGTTGCGCCGGCGGGACATCGAGCAGCCGGTATTCTAGAGGAATGCCCGCAGCGCGGAGCGCCGCGTTCTGAATTGACGGCGAGAGCGAGTGCTCGACCGGGTGGCCGACCAGGACCAGCTCGCGCGGCCGGCTCACCGCGTACCCGTGGTGCGCTCCGATACGACCCGAGCCAACACAGGCTCGAGCATCTCCTCGATCGCGTCGGCGGCGACGCGATAGTCGGCAAGCTCTCCGCCGTAAGGATCGACGACGTTTCGAGACGAGGCGCCGAAGGAGGCGTAGTCATCGAGCAGGTAGACCCGAGCCTTGGGGGCAACCGCTCTCACTCCTGACACGTGAGTCTCTGACATCACCAGAATGAGGGTGTCATGGCTAATACTGTTGGGAAGGAGGGGGCGGCTGCGGTGCCGTGAAAGGTCGACGCCCCGCTCCAGACCCACGAGAATGGCGCCGTCAGTCGCCGGCGATCCGAGCGCAGCGCCAGTTCCGGCGCTCGCGAAGGTGATATCCAATCCGCGCTGCTGAGTGGCTCGCCTCGCGAGCGCCTCCGCCAAGGGACTTCTGCACGTGTTGCCCGTGCACACGAAAACAACGTTCACCGTCTCATGCCATCGGTAAAAGTGTAGGTGCGGCCACGCGAAGCTCTTCCACGGAGATGGCACCGGGTCGGATGACCCGTGGATGCTCTCCCATGCAATCTACCACCGTGGAAGGCGCCGACGGCCGCAGTGTCCCACCGTCGAGCACCTTGAGCTGACCACGTGCGATTGCATCCCACCAGTCGCGGAGAATCGTCGCAGCCGAGTCGGCGGGCGGGGTTCCCGGGCGGTTGGCACTTGTAGAAGTGATCGGATCACCGTAGGCGCGGATCAGGCGGCTCATCGCAGTGTGCGACGTCCATCGCACCGCGACGCCGCCTTCTGGCCCCCGAAGCTCCGGCGGGACTCGCCGCTCGCCACCCGGGAGGACCATTGTGAGCGGTCCGGGCCAGAATCGCGCCGCAAGCGAAGATGCGGCGGGCGTGAGGTGAAGATCCAGCCGCGCCAGCATATCGACACCTGCGACGAGTAGCAGAAACGGCTTGCCATGCGGCCGCGACTTGAGCGCTACGAGGTTGCGCACAGATTCGTAATCGGCGCCGCCGCCAAAACCGTACACCGTCTCCGTTGGATACGCGAGCACGCGCCGCTCGTTGAGATGGTCGATCGTCTGGCGGATTGCCGCGTCGACTTCTTCAGCCGACCAGAACGGTACGGCACGATGCGGCGGCTTCATCGCGTGAGCATACTGAGCGCGTCTGCTCGCGCAAAGTCGTCTTCGGTGGTCACCTTCATCGCGCGCTCGCTCCCGGGCACCACCACCACGCGATGGCCGTAATGCTCGCACAGCGCCGCGTCGTCTGTCGCAATTACTCCCTCTCGATTCGCGCGACGGGTTACGTCATCAATCATGTCGCGAGGAAATGCCTGCGGCGTCTGCGCGCGCCAGAGACCCGTGCGCTCTATCGTTTCGATCACAGTTCCGTCTTCGGCAACGCGCTTGAGCGTGTCGGTCTCCGGCAGGGCGGCGATGGCGGCAGTGCCCTTGCGCGCAGCCGCGATGACAGCATCGATCGTGTCATCGAGAAGCAGCGGGCGCGCCGCATCGTGCACGACGACGATGCGAGCTTCCGGCGGCAGGTCGTCGAGACCGTTGCGAACCGAATCTCCACGCTGCTTGCCGCCAACGCCGATCAGCAGGCGGCTGATATCGCTCTGAAAAATCCATGGCGGCGGGTCGCCGGCGTAGTTACGCGGAATCACCGCGACCACCATGCACACATCCGGTCTTTGCTGGAAGAGTTGAACGCTGTGGAGCAGCATCGGCTTGCCAGCCACCCAACGAAACTGTTTCAACTCTTCGGAGCCGGTGCGTGATCCTGTTCCGGCGGCGACGATGATGACTCCGACGTCCTGAACGACGCTGCTCATGAGAACAGCCGCTTGAACATGTCGGACACCGTAGCGACCCCAGTCGCCCGAACACCTTTCGGCAGCCGGCCGCTAGCCGACCGTTGCGCCACGAACGCATTGGACATGCCCATCTTTGCAGCCTCTGCGAGTCGCCGCTCAGTTTGCGCCACTGGCCGGATTTCGCCGCCGAGTCCGACCTCACCAATGAACACGGCATCTTTCGGCAGCGCGCGATCGTACACGCTCGAAGCAAGCGCCGCCGCAACCGCGAGATCACCTGCCGGTTCGCGCAACTGAACACCGCCGACGACGTTGATGAAAACGTCGAGTGACGCAAACGACAGCCCAGCGCGCTTGTCCAGCACCGCCAGTAGCAGCGCCAGCTTGCGTCCGTCGTAGCCGGTACTGACGCGCTGCGGTGTGCCGTAGCCGGCCTTGGCCGCAAGCGCCTGAACTTCGACGAGCACCGGCCGCGAACCTTCCAGCAGCGCCGTCACCGCACTTCCGGATGCGATGTCGTGCCTGTCGCTGAGGAAAAGTTCCGACGGATTGGCAACCGGCTCGAGGCCGTTTTCGTGCATTCGAAATACTCCGATCTCATCGACACTGCCGAACCTGTTCTTCGTCGCACGCAGAATGCGATGATCGAGACTGCCCTCTCCCTCGAAATACAGGACAGTGTCGACGATGTGCTCCAGCGTCTTGGGGCCAGCGATGCCGCCACCCTTGGTGACGTGCCCGACGAGAAATACGCTGGTGCCAGACGCTTTCGCAAAGTGCATCAATCGCGCTGCTGATTCGCGCACCTGTCCAACGTTGCCGGGTGCGCCTTCAAGATCGGACGTGAAGACTGTCTGAATTGAATCCACGATCATCACCGCCGGAGCCAGCGCAGAGGCGGTGGCGAGAATCGTCTCGAGATTGGTCTCGCTGAGCAGCGCGACGTTCTGCGCTGAATCACCGAGCCGATCAGCGCGAAGCTTCACCTGGAGCGGCGACTCTTCGCCCGAGACGTACAGCACCTCATGGTCTCGGCCCTGCAGAGTTGCTGCGACCTGCAGCAGCAACGTCGACTTGCCGATGCCGGGCTCCCCGCCAACCAGCACGACCGACCCCGGGACAATGCCGCCGCCAAGCACGAAATCGAACTCTCCGATTCCCGTCTTCCACCTGCGGGATTCCGAACCGTGCACGTCGCGCAGCCGCGGCGCCGCCACAGCGGTGCCACCAGCGGAAAGCGCGGCCGCGCCGCCTCTGCGCCGCGCAGAAGCACCCGTCGCGTTGGCAGGAGCCGACACGATCTCCTCGACAAGCGTGTTCCAGTCACCGCAAACGTCGCAGCGACCGGCCCACTTTGGATGATCAGCCCCGCAGTTGGTGCAGCGATAAACTGTTTTTGCCTTTGCGCTCACTAGCTCCCCTGCCCGCCTCCACTCTGGCGGCCGGAATAATTCTCGAAGCGCGTGTACTGGCGATTGAAGAACAGTGTCACATTGCCAGTCGGACCGTTGCGCTGCTTGCCAATGATTACTTCTGCAAGGCCCTGCGAGGTTTTGCCATCCTTGTCCGGCTGGCTCGGATCCTTCCCCTCCAGCACGTCGTAGTACTCCTGACGATAGAGGAACATGACAACATCGGCGTCCTGCTCGATCGCGCCTGATTCGCGAAGGTCGGAAAGCTGAGGGCGCTTGTTGTCGCCTGCGCGCTGCTCCGGCGCGCGGCTCAATTGTGAGAGTGCGACTACCGGTACCCGCAGCTCGCGCGCTAGCGCCTTGAGCGAGCGAGAGATGGTGCTGATCTCCTGCTGCCTGTTCTCCGACGCCGGCGGCCCCTGCATGAGCTGCAGATAATCCACCACGATCATGCCGATGTTGTTCTCTGCCTTGAGCCGGCGCGCCTTTGACCGCATCTCAAGCAACGAGATTGCAGGAGTGTCATCGATCCACACCGGAGCCTGGCTCAGCAACCCGGC
>JBDTIP010000002.1:0-13952 GCA_039936295.1 Gemmatimonadaceae bacterium | reverse complement strand
CTGCGCGAGAACGGTCGCAGTATCATCGTACTTGAAGCGCGCAATCGCGTGGGCGGGCGGGTCTTCACCTACCGGGATCCGACGACTACCCTCCCGATCGAACTCGGCGCCGAATTTCTGCACGGCGCCACTCCCGCAACCGATACGATCATCGATGGCGCAGGGTTGACGGCCGTTGACGTGGTGGGTGAGCACTGGCAGGCACGTGATGGACAGTTCAAGCAGGTGGATTACTGGAAGGCCGTTGGCAAGGTGCTCCGCAAGCTCGATGAGCATCGCACTCCGGACCGGAGTTTTGCCGATTATCTCGCCGAGCGGGCGGCACGCAAGCGTAAGAAGAAAGATGCACGCGCGCGCCGGATGGCGATGGAATTTGTGCAAGGTTTTCACGCAGCCGATCCCAACCTTGTGAGCGAGCGGTGGCTGGCGAAGGATGGCGATCCTGCAGAGAGCCACGAGGACGAGCGAACGGGCCGCGTTCTCGACGGCTACGATCGCGTTACCGCGTGGCTCGCGCGCGATGTTTATGACGCGATCGAGCTCAACAGCGTGGTAAACAGGATCGAATGGGAGCGCGGCCGTGTCACCGTTACGAGCGACAACGCCAGCTCAGACGGCCGGCAAGTGACTGGGCGAACAGTGATCATCACCGTCCCCATCGGAGTACTGCAGGCTGCGGCACCCGAACCCGGCGCAATCGCGTTCGCTCCCGAGATTCCGTCGGCGCTGGACGCCATCAATGGGCTGACGATGGGGCCGGTGCTCCGCACGGTCTTCGCGTTCAACGAGCGGTTCTGGGAAAGGGGGCTGCGCAAGGCACCCAAGAGCGGCGGAGAAGGACTGTCTTGCCTGAGCTTCATCCACAGTCCCGGCGCGATCTTTCCAGTTTGGTGGACGCAGTTCCCCATTCGCGCGCCAATGATGGTGGGCTGGATGGGCGGGCCGCCCGCGCTGGAGCTCTGTGCGCTGCCGGACGCCGAGATCGAGCGGATCGCTCTACGAGACCTGGCGAGCCATCTGGGGACGACCTACGAACGTCTCGCGGGCCTCACGATCGGGAGCTGGATGCACAACTGGGAGCGCGATCCGTTCTCCAGGGGAGCGTACAGCTACGCCGTTGCTGGAGGGAGCGGCGCTGCGCGTAAGCTCAGCCGGCCCGTGGAGCAGACAATATTCTTCGCCGGCGAGGCTACCAGCACGGATGGCCACAGTGGCACAGTGGAAGGAGCTCTTGTCACCGGAACCCGGGCGGCACAAGGAGTGCTCCATGCTTTAGGTTCCGAATCGTATCCAAACGAGTGAGGCCCATTGGTGCATAGCAAACTCATCCCCGCGGCGATCGCGGCTTTCGTAGTAGCAATTCCGGCCGCTGCCCAGACAGCGACCAGGCACACGACGAAGCCCCGCGCATCAACCGCCGCCTCGGCCGGCCCATCCGGAGCGTGGCGCAGCGTGTACAGCGACGCATCAGTCAAGGTCGCTATCGATCGCAGTCAGACTCGGCACGACGCTGACGGCACCTACAAGGTGCGGCTCAGGTGGGAGTATCCCACCAGCCAGATGATCGGGACGCGCCACGCCTATCGCACGATGATCGACCGCAAGATGATCGATTGTACGACCCAGGGCATCAAGCCGATCTCGGCGGAAACATATGATGCGAGTGGCAAGCCAGTCGCCGGATACAGCACACGCGACGCGCAGCTCGGCGACATCGACTGGGCCAAACGGCCACCGGGCAGCAGCGCGGGCAAGGCCTACGCCGCGGTTTGCGGGTCGATAAAACCGTAAATCCAACTACGCGCGATCCGCGTTCGATCATGCGTAAATAGGCCGGGGGCGGCGGAGCCGCTCCCTACACGTCGTCGTCAAGGGACAGCGCCGTGTCGCCGGCGGTCATCGCCTCTCGCAACGCGTCGGCAGCACTGACCCCGGTCACTGGGTCTAGCCGGAGCTCACCGCTCGCGTCGTCGTAAGAGAACAGCTCTGCGTAGCGACCCCAATCAACGACGGTCTCGAATTGCCGCCGAGCCTCACCGCCAGAGAATGCCTCCTCTAGCTCTTCCATGAGCCGGTCGGAATCCAGCGTGCCAGACGGCGATGCGTCCAGCTCCCGCACTATGTGACGCAGCAGCGACACGTGCGACAGCGCGTACCGCCGGAACATCGCCTTCTCCACGTCCAGATCCGCGTCGGCGAACTCGAGGCCGGGTTGCGTGATCACGACCGCTCGATCCTGCAGATCGGCGAAGCCCAGCAGGTCGCTCGCCTCTACAATCGCGAGAACATCGTCGCTTCGAAGCTGAAGGTCGCGCGCCAGGTCATGCACGTTGGTGTGGCCGCCAATCGTGGATAGATACTGCACAAAGCCTGTGAGATCGTCGATGCCGACGTCCGGTAGAACCTGGTACCGCCGCGGACGCTCCGGCCGGCTCGGCGCGCTAGGCGCGCTTGGCCTGCCAACAAGTGTGGACGCGTCCTCGGTTGGATTGGTCATCACGCGATAGATCGCGTCCACGAGGTGCTGCCGCGCGGGACCGTGGTGCGAACGCTCGTGCGCCGGAAGCCCCGGAAGCTCGATCCGGATGTGGCCTGGATTCGCACCGAACACCAGAATCCGGTCGGCCAGAGTCACGGCTTCCTCGATGTTGTGCGTGACCAGCAAGACAGCCTTGGTCGGCATCGAGCGAGAGATCCACAGCTCCTGCAACTCGGAGCGCAGTGTTTCTCCCGTGAGAACGTCGAGCGCCGAAAATGGCTCATCCATGAACAGGACTTCGGGCTGCACCACCAGCGCACGCGCGAAACCGACGCGCTGCTTCATTCCGCCGGACAGCTCCTTGGGAAACGCTTCCTCGTAACCGTCCAGTCCGATCAGGTCGATGGCCGCAACCGCACGCTCGCGACGTTTTTCAGCTGGCACTCCGGCAGCGAGTAACCCAAGCTCCACGTTCTGCAACACGGTGAGCCACGGGAACAGCGCGAAGCTCTGAAAAACGATCGCAACGTTCGGATTGATGCCGGATAGTTCCTTGCCATGCGAAAGAATCTTCCCCGAAGACGGAGGCATCAACCCTGACAGCAGCCGCAACAGCGTCGACTTGCCCGAACCCGAAGGTCCCAGCAGTGCGACGAACTCACCCGAGCGCAGAGCGACGCTCACGTGATCGAGAACAGGCGTGCGATCGTCGCCATAGTACTTGTCGACGGCGCGTGCCTCGAGAATTACCTCACCGCGCTCCGTACTCTGAGGAGCGGTCATAATTGCAGTCATGGCAATGTCCTATTCGAGGCGATAGCGAGTTTGCGCGATGCGATAAAGCTTGCGCCACACCAGTCTGTTCCCAACTATCACAACAGCGGCCATCACGAGCGTCGACGCAAGCAGCAAGGGAAAATTCTGCGCATCCGCAGCTTCGGCGATCAACGCTCCGAGCCCCGTGGTGCTGATCTTGTGTCCGGCGAAGATTACGTACTCGGAAACGATACTCGCGTTCCAGGCACCGCCCGTCGCGGTTATGAGTCCTGTGACAAGATAGGGAAAGATTGCCGGAATGATCAGCAATCTCCACCTTCTCCACCCTTTGAGCCCGTACACACCGCCGGCTTCCTTTAGATCGGACGGAATGGCCATCGCTCCAGCGATCACGTTGAAGAGCACGTACCACTGCGTCCCCAGCACCATCAGCGCGATCGCAGCGATGTTCAGACCTCCGGGCAGCGACAACAGCGCCAACAGGAGCACGGAAAACAGCGCTGTCGCCGGTATGGAGGCAATCACCTGCACTACTGGCTGCACACGCCGCGACCATTTTGGACTCGTCCCAACCGCAACGCCGAAAGGCACAGTCCACGCAGTCGCAATCACAAGTGCCGCAAGTGTACGGCCGAACGTTGCCGCAGTTGCGACAAAAATCGTCCACCATGTTCTGGCGGCAAGCTGCGACACCGCGTGGAACGCGGCGAGACCGCCCCAAATGACGATCCCCGAAGCCGCGAGCGCCGCGACAAATCCCAGCAGGACACGGATCCAGCGCGGCACGAGCGGCGTCGTACGCTCCGGCTTGTGCGTCGCACGCGGCCTGTCGAGCGATCGCTCCAGTGGAGCGACAGTGTGATTGTGCAGCCACGCCACGACGGCGGAGTTACGCAACAGGTCGAGCATCCATGATTCCGATGCGTCGCCGCCGGACTGCTCGAACTTGAATTTGTCGGACCAGGCAACTAGCGGCCGCCACAGCACCTGATCGAGCGCGACGATCACCGTGACAAGCGCGACGATTCCCCAGATGATGGCTTTGGTGTCACGCGCATCCGCAGCGGCAGCGAGATACGATCCCAGCCCCGGAAGACGCAGATTCTTCGTGCCGAGTACAAACTGTTCCGACGCCATGAGAAAAAACCATCCGCCAGCCCAGCTCATCATGCTGTTCTGAATCAGAGCAATTGCGCCAAAGGGCAGCTCCAGCCGCGTGAACCGGCGCCACAGGCCGAGCCGGTACACGTCGGCGGCCTCGCTCAGCTCCTGCGGGATTGTGGTTAGCGACTGGTGGAAGCTGAACGCGAGATTCCACGCCTGACTCGTGAATATGAGTATGATCGCAGCGAGCTCGAGCCCCAGCGTCCTGCCTGGGAACGCCGCTGCCAGCGCCAGTACGACGCCAGGCATGAACGACAGGATCGGAATGCTCTGAAGTATGTCCAGAACCGGCAGCATGATGCGCTCTGCGGCGCGACTCGTCGCAGCGGCGCGCGCGTATACCAAACTGAATACGATCGATACGACATACGCCACAGCCATCCTGAGCGTGGAAAGTCCCGCATACAACGGAAGCTGCGAGATCGATGTGTCGATTCGCACGTTGGGCGAGAGCGGTGCGCTCCAGCGCGCGGCCGCGCGCGCGATACCGAACGCGATCGACGCGACGAACAGCACCAGCAGAACGTCGAGCCACCACGGCGTACGGCGCGCGTCGCCTGGTCGGTCTGACGCCGATGCCTGCGCTGGTATGGGTTGGGGCTGGAGCATGGGGCGGGTCCGGTGGAGCGGGAGAATACCCCGGGGCCTTAGCCCCCGTCAACCTCGGGGCTGGTATCCACTTTTTCTTTACCGTATGCAAACCCTTGGGCGGTCTATGGTGTCACACTGGTACCAGGCCGCCAGAACGTATCGTGCGGCGACCACAGGAGGTTCTCATGTCGTGGAAAAGCGGTCTTACGGACCGGGCTGAGGATGCGCTCGGCCATGCAACTTTGGCAATGAAGCGGCGCCCGACAGCACATGCGACCGCGGAGATCTTGCGGGCGATTGAAGAGTGCGGCCCGTCGTTGGCACGCGGAATTTTGACCGCTCTGGAGGTCAACGTAGACGAAGTGCTGGATCGCGCAAAGCTGGTCGCGAGCGAGCGAGGAAGCGCGCTCCCACTGCGCAGAAATCGCGGTCGCCGGCCAACTATCGATATGATCCGGCGCCGAGCGAGCGAGGAAGCCGAGCTGCTCGGAGATCGCAGGGTTGGCACCGAGCACCTGCTGATTGCGATTCTCTCGATTCACGACGATCCAACCGCCTACGCACTTCGCGTGGCAGGTGTTACGCAGGATACGCTGCGCGGAACATTGCGCCGGCTGAGTGTGTCGTGGACCGATGACGGCGTCGCCCGTCCCCGTGCCTGCGTAGCATGACGCGGGCACGGCGTGCTGTCGAAGTCAGACTTCGGCGCAATAATCTCGCAACGCGTCGAGCGAGATGTTGCCACCGCTCAGCACTGCAATAGTCTCTCCGGTAGGACTGACCTTTCCGGCGAGCAGTGCCGCAAGTGCCGTCGCACCACTTGGCTCGGCCACTAGCTTGAGCTCGCGATACATGTAGGCAGTAGCCTCTACGATTTCCTTCTCGGACACCGTCACGACTTCGTCCGCATATCGCTGGAGGTGCGCGAAATTGCGCGCCCCAATCCTCACAGCAAGCAAGCCGTCCGCTGCGCTCCCGACATTATCCAGCCGCACGGGCGACCCTGAGCGCCACGCCGCAGAAAGCTTGGCTGCTCCATCCGGTTCCACAGCAACGACGTGCACATCAGGACGCGATAACTTCACGACAGTCGCGATGCCACCGCTCAGGCCACCGCCGCCAACGGGAACTACAAACGTGCTCGCACCTGGCTGGTCGGTGATGATTTCCAGGCCACACGTCGCCTGCCCAGCGATGATCGCGAGATCGTCGTATGGCGGGACGATCTCAGCCCCAGTTGATCGAGCAAGCTCCTCGGCGGCCGACATTCGATCGTCGGTCGTGATTCCAGCAAGCACCGCGGTCGCGCCGTACCGTTCCACTCCAGCACGCTTGAATGTCGTCACGTTCGTGGGCATGACTATCGTCGCCGGAACTCCGAAAATCGCAGCTACACACGCGACCGCAAGCCCGTGGTTGCCGGATGATGGCGCAATCACGCCGCGGGCGCGAGCCGATGGATCCATGGTCGAGATGTAGTTGAACGCTCCACGGAACTTGAACGACCCGGTGCGCTGAAACGATTCCGCCTTTACTCCACAGGGAACGCCAAGCCGGGAGCCGAGGTCGAGTGCGGAAATGATCGGCGTATGAATCGCTTGTCCTTTGAGGCGGCTTGCGGCGCTCTGAATATCGGCGAGTGACACGAGGGGCTCGTCGCTCGATGGAGTGGTGGCCGTAGGCCCGATCACGCGCCCGCTCCGGACCCGGCCGCTGCGATCGCCTGAACCTCGATCATCATACCGTGTCTCAATTCACGCGTGGGGACGACTGCACGGGCCGGTCGATGATCGCCCATGATTCGGGCGTAGACCGCGTTGACCTTGCCCCACAGCGAGACATCCGAAACGTAGACGGTCATCTGAACCACTCGATCCATCCCCGATCCAGCGGCCTTGAGAATCGCCGCGACGTTCGCGAGCGCGATCTCGGTCTGCTCCTCAATGGTGTCCAGCTGTCGCGCCGGGTTGGCTGGATCAATAGGGAGCTGTCCGGCGACGAAGACAAATCCTCCGTGCACCACGGCCTGGGAGTAGTGCCCCGCCGGAATTGGCGCGGCGGCGGTCGAGATGAAGTCCATTTTTTAGTCTTGTTGACGTTGGTGCTAACTGATACTCTGGTTACAAGGCGCTCGCATGCGGCTGCGGCACACCGATGAGCGATGCGACCAGCGAGACCGCCTCGTCGATGGAGACGCGCCCCGTGTTGAATTGAGCATCGAAGAGTAGCGGGTCGGCCCAGTAGTGGTGATAATACCGCTGCACATAAGCCTGCCGCTGCGAGTCGATTCGATGCGCTTCGTCGGCGGCTTCGCGCTCCGATCCGCCCACGCGTTGCCTGATTCGCGAAACCCGCGACTCCATACTTCCGACGAGTCGCACGCTGAGCGTTCCAGCGCGGTCGAGAAAGATGCACTGCGCGCCGTGACCCACTATGACGACCCGCCCGTGGGCGGCGGCCTCGACCATCGCTGCGTGAGCCGCCTGCGCTATGCAGTCAGGTGATAGAACGTCGCTGACGTCAAACTGCGTTGGAGATTCCGGAGGGGCAATCAGCAGCGTCGAGGCGATGCGGGCGAACCATCCAGGTGGCTGTTCGTCGCGCTGCTGCACAGTGCCGGACTGAAGGTGCAGCCGCTCCGCGACCTGCTGCACCAACTGCTCGTCAAGAATCGCCCAACCCAACCGCACCGCAAGGCCTCGCGCAAATTCGCTTCCTCCAGCGCCAAACTCGCGCGAAACGGTGACGACGTCCACAGAAGCCTGCCGCATTGTGTCCTCCATGAACGGTTTCGTCCAACATAACTGCGAAATCCCTGGCGTCCGCACCGCCCGTGCGACCAGTCACCGCCTCCGAAATGCCTATGGCAGTTCGTCTGCCGGCGTCGTGGGGGCTTGCTGATCACGCTGATCGCGCGCAGCACGCGCTTCGACTATCCGGAACCAGGACACGAGCACAATGAAAAATGCGACGCCAAAGATTGCGACGCCAACGTGAAGGTGGACGGCTGCTGAAAGACCGTCCAGGACAAGAAGCACAATGCAAACGAGGCCAGCGAATATCGACAAAACGACAAATTTTGGTCGCGACCATCGGGTAGCTCGCACTATCCACATACTCGCCACTGTCTCAAGCCGGGAAAGGATAGTCGGACTTGTGAGCGCCGCCCACGTCCCGCGACTCGGCCGCCACTCGCACACATCAGTAACACTGGCTGAGGGCAGAGGTAACCGCAACCAGCCCGGCAGTTATTTTTGGCAATGGGCGCTTGCTACCGTCTAATCCTCCTCCCGATCTCGATTTTGAGCATCGGACTAAGCCATGCCACGATGCAGGCTCAACAGATCACGCGAGCCGACTCGCTGGTCGTGAGGCCTGCACCCCCGATAAATGCCGCGGATTACCTTCCGCTTACCATCGGCCAGAAAATATCGTTGTACGATGCCCGCACATTTTCGCTCCGCGCGATACTTGGCGCGTCGTACTCCGCCGGCGTGGCGCAGTGGCGCCACTCACCAACAGAATGGGGGACTGGCATGAGCGGCTATGCCAGACGCGACGCCGCAGCATATGGCGGTGGTCTCATTCGCCACACTACCGAATTCGGTGTCGGTGCCTTGCTTCACGAAGACCCGCGCTTCGAGCCTTCGATGCGCGATGGATTCACACCACGCACGGAGGACGCGCTTCGGCACACCCTGCTTATTCGCAACGATGACGGCGGTCACCGGCCAGCATGGTCACGACTCGCATCCGCATTTGCTTCGGGGTTTGCGGTGAACAGTTGGGAACCTCGTCGCATACACAGCACACGGCACGCGATCGCACTGTCACTCGCCGGTCTCACTGGTTACGCGACTAGCAATTTCATTGAAGAGTTCACGCCTGACGCGAAACGATTCTTGTTTCGCGGGACCGCGCTCGAAGGGAAGTTCTAGCGCGCTATCTTGCGCGCCGATTTGCGGACGGCCTTGCGGACGGCCTTGTGAACGCGCTTCGCAGCAACTGTCACACGCTCGCTCTTGCGCGGGCTCAGCAATCGGGCGACCGTGGCAACAGGCTGCTGTACCTGCTCGATAGTGCACTGACGTGGTGCCTTGTCCGGCCGCCAGCGCACGAAACCTGTCCCGTGCCGAAACCTGTCACCGGAATAATGATCGTACGTGACCTCGATCACGAGCTTGGCTTCTACCGGTTTCCAGTCCGCCGACCGATCGGTGCTCCACCTGCTCGGCCCACCGGGCTTTCGGCCGGTGAAACCAGGGGGCTTGACGAGTTTTTCCAGCTTGGCGCGAAGCGTTTCACGCTCCTCCCGGCTGAACGACGACACAAACCCCACATGGTCCAGCAAACCTTCGTCGTCGTACAATCCGAGTAGCAAGGATCCTATAGCGCGACCCTTGCTCGCATACCTGAATCCGCCGACGACGCAGTCTGCCGTGCGGATGCGTTTTATCTTCTGCATGCCGTTGCGAGTGCCAGTCTCGTAGGGCAAATCTGTCTGCTTCGCTACAACGCCATCCAATCCCGCACGGCCCACGAGCCACTTCAGCGCGAGTGCATGCGAGCGAGTGCATGGAGACAGCCGCACGAAGGCGGTGGCGTCGCCAAAAAAGCGACCCGCGAAAACCGCCAGTTGCTCGCGACGCTCGCGCAGTGTGTCGTTCACCAAAGAGCGGCCACGGCCATCCACAAGCATGTCGAACACCACGTAGATCGCCGGCGTCTCGCGCGAGAGCGTGGCCACTCTGCTCGCGGCCGGATGAATACGTTGCAGCAGCGCGTCGAAGGAAAGTGCACGCCCCTGCGGAATGACGAGCTCGCCGTCCAGCACAAATTTCTTCGCGGCCAGCGCGCTGAGCGCTGCGACGATCTCCGGGAAATAGCGCGATAGCGACTTGCCTGCCTTGGAGCGCAACTCTACCTTCGCGCCGTCACGGAATGCGATGCATCGGAATCCGTCCCACTTGGGCTCGTACTGCCATTGCCGGCCGCGTGGCAGCTCCGCCACCGATAACGCCTCCATCGGCGCGTAATCGTATTTCAACGGAAGTGTCACAGCAAACGCTCGAGTCGAGCGCGGCCGCGTTTCGCGATCACCGGCGACCAGAGATCGCCCAGCGCCTTCACACGGCCTGGAACCGTCTGCATGGTGAACTCGTCCCGGTCCACACCGCTCTCCACTTCCTGCCACGTCACCGGGGTCGACACAGTCGCGCGGCGGGTGGGGCGCACTGAGTACACAGATGCCAGCGTCTTTCCCCATGCGTTCTGGTTGTAATCGACAAACACTCTTCCATAGGGCCGTTTGGCGATGATATACTCCGCCGTCGCTATTTTCGGGTACGATGCCGCGATGACGCGAGCGATTTCCTTGGCGAGCGTCCAGACCTGTTTCTGCATCGGCCCTCGCACAATGGGCACGTAGACATGTATGCCTGTCGCACCGCTCGTCTTGGCGAACGACGGCAGATGCAGTTGCGCAAGCGTATCGCGTACAATGAGCGCCACCTCGCGCACGCGAGCAAACGAAGCGCCTTTCGACGGGTCGAGATCGAAATGCAGGTAGTCCGGGCGATCGACGTCATCGCAGCGCGCGTACCACTGGTTCAGATCGATGCAGCCGAGATTCACGACCCAGAGAAGCGAAGCAACATCCTGCACCATCGGGAAGTCGATGACACTGCCGGATTCATGCTCGATGCTGCACGTCTCTATCCAGTCCGGCCGCGAAGCCGGAGCGCGCTTCATGAAGAAGCACTTGCCAGTCGCGCCGTTTGGATAGCGCTTCATCACCATTGCACGATCTCGCAGGTGTGGCAGCAGTGCCGGACAAACTGCGAGATAGTAGCGCAATAGATCGCCCTTCGTGATATGCTGCGACGGCCAGAACAGCTTGTTGAGATTGCTGAGATGCACGACATGCCGCCCTGCTCGAACATCGGCGGCCGCATGGTCGCACGGTATCTCGATACCCGAGGCCAAATTGATTGCTGCACTCATGCAACACGTCATGTGCAATATGCTCGCCGCCACATTTTGACATCGCTTGGGATCGGGCATTATTGGCCATTTATGACGTATTTGGTCCTTTTGTGATACTGCTACTGCATCGGATCGATACACTTGCAGCGTGGCACGCATTGCGCATAGTGTGGACGGTACAACGTGCGTCAATAGCGCACATACGACCCACGAAATCGCTTGTTAGATTGAGTGCGGAAGCTCCTTCGCAAGTCCGCGGATCTCGAACCCGGGGTGCAAACAATGTTGCTCCATACAGCTCAGGCTGAATGCTCCGCAATCGTCACGTGTTGCGTGCCCAGCGGCGCAGCGCGATGATCGGCGTCGTTTGTGGCCCATTGTCAGTGTTACCGCATTCGGCGGATGCGTGGAATCCACCACGCCGCGCAAGCACAGTGATGCGCGCACTCCGAAATGCAAAACCAATCGCGTATCCGGTTGTGCTTCTCACGTGCGGTGTCGTGATTGCGAACGCGGCTCCGCCGTTCGTAAGCGCTCCGCTTGCGATGTCTCCGGTTGTCGTACTGGCACCGACAATTTCCGAACGCAAACTTGAGATGCGCAGTGACACACTTGCCCGGATGCTGACGCGCAAGCATGTCGATTCACTGACCGCGGTTGAATGGGCGAAAGAGTTCATCGTGTACGGTGAGCAGGCACGCGTCAATCCGCGGCTACTCGTCGCCATTGCTTACACGGAGTCCGAGTTCAATCCCAAGGCGCGCAGCCATGCCGGCGCTATCGGGCTCATGCAGATCGTTCCGGCTCGCGAATCATGGCGTGAGTATGAACCGCGTTGTGGTAGAATGTCACCAGTCACCCTTCATGAGCCGCGCGTAAACATCTGCTTCGGCGCACACATTTTTGGTGAGTTTCTCAACCGCCATCACGGGGATAATGACCACGCCCTGGCGGCCTACAACAACGGAACCGGCGAGATGAGCGCATATCCGGACCGTGTGTACAGCAGCCTGGCGGCTCTCAGGCGCTGAGCGCCCGGAGGCCGTCCCACTGCAGTTTCGGTTGATGCCGGCCGACACTAGGGGTGATTCCCCTAGTGAGGCAGACCATGCCGCAGCAGTCGCACCCCGCCCTCAGTGACGTCGTAATGCTCCCCGTTCTGCTCCTGGTCGCCTTTGCGGCCTGGACAGCAACCTTTCTCAGCGCCAATCCTTCCAGAAAGCACTAACCCCAACGACCCGGGTTAGTGCCGGTGTGACTCGCCGTGTGACTGTGGCTGCGGCGGACGCGACGGCGGTGCCATCGTCCGAGGCTGCGCCGATCTGCCCGGTGTCCGCGAGACTGCGGGAGCCCGCTCCGCTGTAGAGGACGGCCGCAAAGGCGGAAGCGTGAACCGAGGGTGCGCGGTGTTTGCAGGATGCGGAGCGAGCCAGCCCGCCGGTGGGGAATGCATACCCCCCAACGCATGACCGCCGTTGAACTGCCCCAGGCCATACTGGCCACTCACGCCTGCGTTCGCCCCGGATCCCCGCGGCACGGCGTATCGATTAGGCGGAGCCGGCTGCTGCACGATCACGCGCTGATACCCGTAGAGATACGGCGCGTAACCGTAGCCATACCCGTAGCCATATCCGTTGCCAAGGTACTCGGCGCCCAGCGGCAGTCCATAGCCGTCTTCGTAGGCGTATGGCGAATACGCGTACGGTGACGCGTATGGTGAGTAGTAGCCCGAAACGGGGTAGGCGACGACCGTGCCGCCGTACGGACCCGCCGCCACGGCGACAGTTGGCTGGGCTTGCGGAAAGCAAGCGCCGAGCGCCAAGGCACACCCCGCCACTCCAAAATACCCGGTACACTTCCAAAATCGTCGCTGCATACGTTCTCCGCGCGGAAGCTGCTTTTAATATTACCCCACGGCGCCGGATTAGATCGTAGTCGGAGTAACGGTCCAAGGTCGGCGCAGCCGTTCATTGGGGCCGGACTCAACCCCGATGCTGCTAGGTTTCGCCATGGCCAATCAACCTGACCGCCTGGCGTGGCTCAAGTCTCTTCGCACGCGCGGGATGCCCGACGCCCTGGGAATCCAGGTGATCGAATTGACCCCCGAGCGTGTAGTTGCCACGATGCCGGTGGACGATCGTACCAGACAGCCATTCGGGCTGCTGCACGGCGGCGCGTCGGTGGCGCTCGCCGAAACAACCGCATCGCTCGGTGCGTTCGCGAACATTGACGATACCAAATTCGCGGCAGTCGGACTCGAGATAAACGCGAATCACATTCGAGCCGCGCGGGAGGGGACAGTGCGGGCAACCGCGCAACCCATCCACGTCGGCCGTACCACGCATGTCTGGTCTATCGAGATTCGCGATGAGCAGGATCGCATCGTGTGCGTCGCACGCTGCACCATTGCTATAGTTCCGCTCGCCAAACCTGCTACCTGACCGGCCTGCCGTCCTTGTCACCTCGCTCGTCTGTTGAACCACCAGCAGCTGCCATTTGGGCCGAAGAGTGAGCAGCGGCACCAAGCGGCGTGAGGTCACGCTGGGAATCAATCGCGGCAGTCGTTGAAGATCTCGACCGCGTCGACGACGTTAGCGCGCGCGCGCGCCATCCGCCGACCCACCCTCCGAGCGTCTGATGGCGTCATCATCCGTGCGTGACGCGGAATCGGCAGACGTCGTTCGCGGTTCGTCAAAGAGATCGCGTGCGGGCCGCCGGAGGTGCGTCGGCTCGAACGAGCCGCCCGTGTCTTCCGCGATTTGATCGGGCGTCCGATGGCCATGTCGCGGGTAAAGATCGAACATAATTCACTCCTTTCCAACGAAAGACTACGCGGGCGAAAAGCACCTCTCGTCGCCCTAGCAAAGTTTGTCATGTAGCAGTAACCGCGCCCGAGGACTATGTGCCGCGCGAGTATCCGACCTCTTCACCAAAACCGTACGGATGCTTAAAGCGT
>JBDTIP010000001.1:0-6130 GCA_039936295.1 Gemmatimonadaceae bacterium | reverse complement strand
TAGCCATGCTTCGGTACCGTGAGAAGGTGCCGAGGATGATGCGGATCGCGCTCCAGTTTTCTGCGCAGCTCGGCGAAGTGCGTGTCGAGCGTTCGGCTCACCACGTCGGGATCGTATCCCCACACTTCGCGAAGCAGCTCCTCTCGCGCAACGACAACGCTGTTCCGTGCAATCAACGCGGCGAGCAGCGCGTACTCCTTCGGAGTGAGGTGCACGACCGAGCCGTCGCGTGTCACCTTGCGATGATCGCGATCTACCTGTACGTCGCCAAACCGAACTGGCGGAAGTCGCACCATCGCAAACTCTCCCGCAGTAGCGCGCCGCAATAGTGTCTCGACGCGCGCGAGCAGCTCGAGCAGGCCAAACGGCTTGGTCACGTAATCATCCGCGCCAAGCCGGAGGCCCCTAACCTTGTGCGCCTCGTCCGACAGAGCGGTGAGCATCAATACTGGTGTCCGGGTATCGCGCTCCCTGATCTGGCGCAATACGTCATAGCCATTCGCATCTGGCAGCATGACGTCGAGAATTATCAGATCGGGCGAGGATGCACCGAGCTGGCGCGCCGCTTCTGTTGCATCGGGTGCAATCGTGACGCGATAGCCTTCGAACTCCAGGTTCTGCCTTAATCCCTCGGCGAAACCAGCGTTGTCCTCGATCAGCAGGATATGTGTCATGTCTCAGCCGCTGGAAGCTCAAGCACGATCCGCGCGCCGCCGGTCTCCGATTGATCTGCCCACACGCGACCTCCGGCTCTGAGCGCAACATCGCGAACGATCCAGAGACCAATTCCGGAGCCGGCGATCTCTTCGGTGTCACTCACGCGAAAATACCTCGTCCAAATGCGACTGCGGTCTGCGGGGGGTATTCCGGGGCCCTCATCGTCCACCGTGATCCTCACCCTTGCAGCATCGCCATCGGCGGATATACGTACCGTCTGCGCGGCTGGCCCGAATTTGAGTGCATTGTCGAGCAGATTGGTAACGACCTGAAGCAACGCGGATTGACCAAGCCGAACGCGCGGCGTCCCCGAAACCACGACTACCACTTTCGCGCGCGCATCACTGAGTGCGCGCACACCGGAAATCGCAGCCTCTATCACGGGCGCCACAGGCGTAACTACGTCGCTTACCCTCTCCGAGCTGCCGAGCGACAGAACGTTGCTGACGGTCTCCGCGAGTCCGCGAGCCTCGCTCGCGATGCGCTGAGCGGCCTCGCGCTTCGCGTCATCGCCCTTGACGCGGTCGAGGGCGAGTGTTTCGGAATACAGCAGAATCTGCGCGAGAGGTGTTCGGAGCTCATGCGACAAGGTCGCGAGCAGGCCTGCCTGGCGCCGGACAATTCGCCGATCCCGCACCAACTGCAGGATCGCTATCGATGCGAGTGCGACCGTGCCGAGGAGCATGAGCGCAAGCACGAATGGCGACACCACGTCGCGCTCGATCACGATACCGGATAAAGGTTGGACAAAGGCGGGATATGCGCTGAGACGAATGCCGGCGACCTCAGTGGTGGCAAGGGGTCGAGTGACGGCAGTCTTCTGGTCGATAAGTGTGTCACGATCGACGACCGCCATCACGGAAATGAGCGAGTCCGCCGATGTACGCTGCGTTGCGGTGCTGAGCACGGCCGCGAGGGCGCGCCTGCATGTCGAAACTCCGTAGATGGCGACCGGCGCATCGAACGGCGCATACTTGACCGCGTAAATCGTTGCGACGTCGCCGGTAAGTACCGTTCCGAATGAGCCGGACGGCGGCAGCGCCATCGCGCTGCGCCCCAGCAATGCGCGCCGGACCCGGGAAGCCGTCGCCGATGTCACGGGCTGCGATGTTACAAAGCTGTGGTCCCGAAGATCCTCTCGAAAGTACCATGCAGGCGGACCATCAGCTCCGGGGCATTGAAGACGGCTCCCGGCGCCATAGGCTGGCGCCGGCGCTTGAAGTTGCTCATACGGAGATCCCATTCGCCCGCCCACCTGCGGGCCAAGCGCGGCGTTGGCGACTGTGCGAAAGTCATTTGCTACAGCATCGAGCCTTTCCTGAGCGAGCAGCGACAGATAGTCCTGTCCAACCTTTTCCGTGGTCCGCCGCTCGAACCGCAGCTCGGCCACCACAGCCCAGAGAAGCGCTGCGCCAAGGACTAGCGCGAGCGCGATCGTAAGGCGGCTGAGAGTGAGCCGCGGAAGCGGATTCAGTACTGGTAATTGCTGCGATGGTTGCGGCACTGACCGTCCGGGACGTTGAAACACGTATGCAGGGAACGAGCGGTCTCACGCAACAACATACATCAGGCGATGCAAGTTCGTCTTGCCCGAGATGTCAGGAAAGCCTGACAAACTCGTGACCGTCTCCAGGCCGCGCCCGGCGCTCGTCCTCTCGATGGTCATTTCAGCAGTTGGCTGCGCATTGGCCGGCCTCTGCTACGCCGAGTTCGCTGCAATGGTACCGATCGCTGGAAGCGCATACACATATGCGTACGCAACCAACGGCGAATTCGTCGCCTGGATCATTGGCGGGGACTTGATGCTGGAGTATGCGCTCGGCGTTTCGACGGTTGCAGTTGGCTGGAGTGGGTATTTCGTAAGCTTCATGAGAGACTTGGGTATCCAGATTCCAGCGGCGCTTACGGCGCCCATGGGCACAACCGTTACCACTGCGACCGGTGCGACTGTGCCCGGCGTTTTCAACCTTCCCGCGGCGTGCATCGTTGCGATTGTAGCGACGCTGCTCGTGATCGGCATCAAGGAATCAGCCAACACGAACGCGGCACTGGTATTGATCAAGTCGCTGGTGCTCTGCACTGTCATCTACATCGCCGTCGCAATCGTACTCACGGGCATTGTGAGCTATACAAAACTGAATGTCGCTGATCCGCTCGCAGTGGGCATTGATGCTACTGGCCTCCACTGGTTGGCCCCGGTAGTCAAGGTGAGCGCATTGTTCGGGTTGTTCAGCACGATGCTAGCACAGATGCTTGGTCAGACGCGGATCTTCTTCTCGATGGCGACCGATGGACTGTTGCCACGTGTGTTCACGCGCGTGCACAGGCGCTTCAGAACGCCACACGTCAATACCATACTCACCGCAACTGTCTGTGCGCTCGTTTCGGGATTTACGCCGATCGCCGTTCTCGGCGAACTCGTGAGCATCGGCACGCTGCTCGCCTTTGTGCTCGTATGTCTCGGAGTCGTGATACTTCGGCGCACAGCGCCCGAGGCAGTGAGGCCTTTCCGGACGCCGTGGGTTCCATGGGTACCGGCGATAGGCGGCCTGATGTGCCTTGCACAGATGATTGGGCTGCCACTCGAGACCTGGCTGCGTCTACTCGTCTGGCTCGTCGCTGGCTTCGCCATCTACTTTCTTTTCGGCCGCCGCCACGCGGCACTGGTTCGTGGCACGCGAGCCGGAACCCCGGTGCAGTTTCCGGGGGCACAACTCGAATCAGGCGCCGTCCCTTAGAAGGCTGCCGCGCCTGCAGCAACACCGATTCATGATCCGGCGGACCTGGTACGGAGTGCAGCCATTCGCGCATCTCACGTTACGTCCTCAGGTTACGCCCTCACGGATAGGGGCGCGGCCAGGGCCACGGCCACGGCCACGATCCACTCGGGTCCCCGCCAGCGATCGCGGTCACCGCCATCGACTTGATACGTTCGTCCGGCGAGTCTAGAAAACGCCGCATAACTGCAAGGGAGCTGTCGTTGCTCGATGCAAGTTCGGCCAACGCTTGGATCACATCGATCTTCACGTTACGGTCCTGCTCCATCTGAAGAGCCGCTTCCAGCGCGGGAACGGTCGCGGAATCGTGTATGCGATACAAGGCCCACGCTGTCAGGGCTCGCACTTGCGGGTCGCGATCGGACAGCTTCGCGGCAAGCCCACGCGGTGCCTGCTCGGGCTGCAACGTTCCAATGGCCCAAACCGAACGCGCAACGACGTCCGACGACTTGTCGCTCAACGCGCTCGTCAGCGTATTCAGCGACGTCGCGTCGGCTATTGTGCCCAACGCCCACGCGCTTGTGGAGCGCACCCTGGCATCTGCATCATGTAGAAGTGCCGCGCTCAACGCCGCGATCGTCGCTGCGTCGCCATCCTCATGTGCGAGCGCCCACGCCGCGGTCTCGCGGACATTCGGATCGGAGTCATGGCCAACAGCGTTCGCAAGCGCCGGCGCGACGCCAACAACTTCGGGATACCGTGCGAGGCCCCACGCAGCAACCTTTCGCACCGATGCGCTCGTATCGCTACGAAGAACTTTCAGGAGGAGTCCCGGTCGATCGTCCGGCAGAGCGCGACCACCGGCGACACCGCTCACGTGCACCTGCGGGAGCGCCGATTGAAGCTGTGTAAGAAGCGTGGTCGCGAAACCGGTTGCCACGGCCTCTGCCGTGATGTTGACAACCGCTGAGCCGCGTGGCTCCACAGTCGGGGTGGTCAGACGCGACGGCGCAGCGTGCGGCGATGCTACGGCGACGGAAGTAGTTGGGGGCAGCGAGGAGCGCAGAATTTGCGGCCCTCCGTTAGTTCGGACCGCAGTTGACGTTCTGTCGATCTGTGGCTGCGTAATGCGCGCAGTGCGGGTCATTGGGGAGGCTGCTCCAACGAGCACAGTCAGCAGCCCTAGCGAGCCAACGAGCACGGAGATCTTCGCGCGACTGAGACTCGCCCGAGCGACTTCCGGATCCAGGATCGCGAGCATACGCCCCTCGAACTCGTTGCGGCGCGCCATGGCGAGCGCAACAGCGGGCGTGCGCTCACGCCGCGCCGAGGTGACGATGTCGAGAAGATGTTCGGCGTAATCCGACGCAACGGTGCCACATGCAAGCGCGAGGTCGTCGCACGCGCGCTCACTTTCTGAGCGCAGCCGTTTCGCCGCGGTCCATACGAGTGGATGGAACCAGTAGAACGCTGAAACTATCCGTCCGAGTGTGTGACCGAGCAGGTCGCGACGCATGACGTGCGCGAGCTCGTGGAGCATAACGGCGCGCCTCCGATCGAGGCTCCAGGCATCGCTTTCGGACGGTAGCACTATCTTGGGATGCAACACACCGCACGCGAAAGGCATTTGAGTCGCATCACTGCGAAGCAACGCCGGTGGCTCGGACAGTCCGAATCGATCGGATACTTCCCACAAAATCGCGAGCCAGCTCTCGTCCGTGACTGACTGACTCCGTTGCACGATGCGCCGAAGGGCTATCGCCGCGCCGGCGAGCGAGGCGAGGATGACAAACGCTACCGCGGCCCAGATCAACAGCAATACAGTAATAACATCAGCGCGTCGTACCTCGGGTTGCGCGGCAACAGCACCGGCACCGGAGACATTAATCGACCGTCGCGCATCCGAGTTTGCGGAAACACCATGCGCTCCGTGGCGTGGTACGACGGTCGGAGCGATAACCCTCAACGCGGCACCAGCAGTTGGCGCCGCGGGCACGTCCGACGATGTCGCTACTGCGGGGAGAAGAGCGATCCGGAGCGGCGACCATGCGGCGAGCGCGGGAACCACGAGAAGGGAGCCAAGAGCTACCAGCCACACCAGATGCCGCGCCCCGGCGGACGCACGTTCCATGAGCAGAGTTACTCCGAGCGCCGCAAGCAGGATGATCGTCGCCTTCGCGACGAATATCCAGGCAGACACCGCGCTGGCACTAGCAAGTCCGAGTTGGGCGAGAGTCATTGACGTCATCGCTATTTGCCGGTCGATCGCGCGCGCGCGATCGCGTCACGCTGGAGTCGTATGTCGGCGTCACTCAGCTTGACGTCGGACATGCTGAGCAGAGCTGTCACCGCCTGCTCCGGCGAGCCCCCAAAGTAGGTTCGCACGACGTGTGCTAGAACGTGCTCTCGCGCATCTTCGGTCGGCTCCGCGGGAAAGTACACGTAACGGGGGCCGTCTTCCTTGAATCGGATCACCTGCTTCTCGCCGAGAATCCGAAGAATTGAACGTACTGCAGAGTATGTAGGCGGATCAGGAAGGTCGGCAATCACTTCGGCGACCGTTGCCTCGCCGCGACGATGAAGGATGTCCATCACCTGTCGCTCACGCCTCGAGAAGGCTGGTGCGTCAGGCGGCTCGGGATCGCGCTTGGTGGAACGACTGGCTCGCATGGCTACCTGGCCTCGGCTCGTTGGTG